>JAUXBM010000109.1 GCA_030619415.1 Chlorobiota bacterium | reverse complement strand
TAAAGAATCGGGCCTGTCGCTGTGGTTTGGCGAACAATTGAGCGGCGTGGCTGGTATGCACCCGATATTCATCATATTTATTATTGCCATCGGAATGACTTTCCTCACGGAACTTACCTCCAATACCGCTACCACCGAAATGTTACTACCCATTCTGGCCGGACTATCGGTGACAATTCATATTCATCCATTACTTTTTATGCTCCCCGCAACCGTGAGTGCTTCTATGGCTTTCATGCTTCCTGTTGCCACGCCTCCCAATGCCATTATTTTTGGATCGAACAGAATAAAAGTTATTCAAATGGCGAAAACCGGATTTATCCTTAACATTATCGGTGCCATTACGATTACACTGATCACCTATTATTGGGGCACATTTATATTTGGTTTTAGCCCTGATATTATGCCTGATTGGGCCATTATGGATAAGTAAGCCAACCTGAAATCATAGCATGAAATCAGCACTGAAAAAATTAACCGACCAACAAAAGGCCTATTTACTGGCTTTGCTGGCCGTGTTATTCTGGTCAACCATGAGTTCGGCCTTCAAGATCACACTCAGGTATATTGAATTTGATCAGATGCTTTTATGGGCTTCATTTTTTGGAATGATCACGCTGGGCATTATTAACCAGGTCGGTAAAAACAGGATCCAACTTAAAAATCTGACAAAAAGAGACATTTTATCATCAGCCTTAATGGGACTGTTTAACCCGTTTTTATACTACATTATATTGTTTAAGGCTTATGATTTACTGGAAGCACAGATAGCCGGTACACTGAACTATGTTTGGCCGATTGCCCTTGTGTTGTTATCCATTCCATTGCTCGGTCAAAAAATCAAACCATTGAGCATCCTGGCCATTTTCATCAGTTTTTTTGGATTAATCATTATCAGTACCCAGGGGCAATTCTCAATTTTCCGGATCGCAAATCCATTGGGTGTCGGCCTTGCAATCTGCAGTGCTCTTTTTTGGGCGTTATACTGGATAATCAACATGAAAGACAAGAGGGAAGAAACAGGGAAAATTTTTCTGAACCTGTTTTTTGGCCTCATTTATACAACGGTTTATTTACTGATAAAAGGAGGAATCACTTTCCCCGGTCCCGAGGCGTTTACCGGCATCATTTATATAGGTCTTTTCGAAATGAGTATCACTTTTGTTATATGGCTTAAGGCCCTCCAATATTCCTCAAATACGGCCAGGGTGAGTAATCTAATTTACCTCTCGCCGTTTATTGCGCTATTCTGGATCAACTTTGCAGTAGGCGAGAAGATTCATCTTACAACAATCGCAGGGCTTGCATTTATTATTACAGGCATCATATTGCAACAATTGACTTCGCATTCATCATCCAAAAAGTAAAGGGCCACTATGTTCGCTCATTCAAAATGACTAAGGTGAACATATGCCTAAAGACAAACAGCTTTTTACTTTTACTTAAAAGTATAATTAGCCGAAATTTAAACCTAAACAAACGGAGGATAAACTATGAGTTCAAAAACATTTTCTGAAGTCTCTGAAATTGTAAAGGATGCTGCACCCGAAATGGCAATGCAAAGAGGGTATCCAATTAAACCTTTACCATTACTGATAACGAATATTATGACACGGGCGGCGACAAAGTCCTCGGAATAATAATAACTAAGCTGAGGTTTTTCATGAATAAAAGCGCTGCTTGCAGGTGGACGAGATGAATAGTTTATCAGTGCCTAATTTAACGATCAAAACGTCAATTCCGCTCATTGCCAATTAAACGCAGGTATAAAAGGAATAGTGTGTTAGTGGGGAAATTGTCTTTCCAAATTTTTCGACCTGCCAGCATCTGTTTGCTCACTACCGTTCTCAACCAGTCAAGCTTGCAGGTCAAAGCATGTCCGCACGTTGGTGTTGTCGTACGGTATTTTTTATTCGAGATTCTTTGTTTGGGAACAAGTCTCGCCAACGCAATGGCCTACGCGGGAAGACTTGCTCCAGTTGGGGTCGTTCGGTATTCTTTATTCGATAATATGCTGGTCAGGATTTGCAATCCTGTCCTAAAGGGTAAAGGATATGTTATCCAATGAGCAGCGGCTGTTTCACTTTATCTTTTAGCAAGGCAAAATCCAGGGCTTCGAGCATGGTATCCACATAAACAAAGTTGAGGCCTTTAATAAACGCTTCGTTTATATCGACGATGTCTTTTTTGTTCTCCTTTGAAACGAGAATATCTTTGATTTTGGCGCGTTTGGCAGCGAGAATCTTTTCTTTAATTCCTCCAACAGGTGTTACTATTCCCCGAAGTGTGATCTCACCAGTCATGGCCATTTTTGCACGCACTTTACGTTGTGTAAATGCTGAAGCAAGTGCAGTAAGCATCGTAATACCGGCAGATGGCCCATCCTTTGGTGTTGCTCCCTCCGGAACATGAACATGTACATTCCATTTTTCAAATACATCAGGATCGATTCCTAAATGACCTGAATGTGCCTTTAAATATTCAAAGGCAATACTCGTCGATTCTTTCATTACATCGCCCAGGTTACCGGTCATTTTGAGCAATCCTTTTCCCTTGCTCAGGCTTACTTCAATAAACAGTATCTCCCCGCCTACTGCTGTCCATGCCAGGCCGGTTACAACTCCTGCCACATCGTTTGAAATGTTTTTATCCTTCTGGAAATGGGGCACCCCTAAAATTTCAGTAACAACCTGGCTGGTGAGTTTGGTATCGTACTTTTCTTCCATCGCGATAAATTTCGCCCTGTTTCTCAGCACTTTCGCAATACGCTTCTCAAGCGCCCTCACTCCTGCTTCGCGGGTATAATTATCGATAATTGTTTCCAGAACAGCCTTATTGAAACGTACCTGGTTTTTTTTAATGCCATGCTCTCCCAATTGTTTTGGAATTAAATGTCGTTTGGCAATTTCTATCTTTTCCTCCAGCAGGTAACCACTCAGGTCAATCACTTCCATCCTGTCGCGTAAAGCAGGATGAATGGTAGAAAGCGTGTTCGCTGTGGCGATAAACATCACCTTTGAAAGGTCAAATTCAACTTCAAGGAAATTATCATAAAATGTACTGTTCTGTTCAGGATCCAGTATCTCCAACAAGGCTGCCTGCGGATCACCCGAAATGGTGTTTCCACTCACTTTATCGACTTCATCCAGCATAAACACAGGGTTAGACGATTTGGCTTTTTTCAGGTTTTGGATAATTCGTCCGGGCATTGCCCCGATATAAGTTTTCCGGTGCCCACGCAATTCTGCTTCATCGCGAACGCCACCAAGCGACATCCTGATATATTTTCTGCCCAATGAGCGTGCAATTGATTTACCGAGTGAAGTTTTCCCAACTCCCGGAGGACCAACAAAACAAAGAATCGGCGCCTTCATATCGTTCTTTAGTTTCAAAACAGCCAAATATTCCATGATGCGCTCTTTGATCTTTTCCAGCCCGTAATGATCTTCTTCAAGCACTTTTTTCGCATGCCCTAAATCGAGATTATCTTTTGTAAATTCATTCCACGGCAGTTCTACAAAAAGTTCCAGGTAATTGAGCTGAATTGAATACTCCGCAGCCGAGGGGTTCATCCGCTGCAACTTGGCTATTTCAGTGGAAAATAATTCGCCTGTTTCTTCTGACCATTTATTTTTTGATGCCTGATCTTTCAGATCATGAATCTCCTGTTCGTGAGGCACGCCACCCAATTCCTGCTGAATGGTTTTTAGCTGCTGATTCAACATAAAATCGCGCTGCTGCTTATCCATATCCACCTTGACTTTCTTCTGGATATCGTATTTGAGGTCAAGCAACTGGAGATCTTTGGTGAGCAATTCAAGTACCCGCTTTGATTTGATCTCCATGTCAGTCATCTCCAGCAATTTTTGCTTTACGTCGTTATTAACTTTTAGGTTTGAACAAATAAAATTGACCAAAAAGACCGGGCTTTCAATGTTGTTTACCGCAAAAGCCGCCTCGCTGGGAATGGCGGGGGATTTCTCAATAATCTGTAAGTTCAAATCTTTCACTGAGGAAATCAGTGCATCGAACATCTCATTTTTCGGAATCACATTTTCCTTCGCAAAACCTTTAACGGTAGCCCGGAAATAGGGATCGTCCTGAAGCATTTCAACGATCTCAAAGCGCTTCTTCCCCTGGATAATGGCTGTTGTATTCCCATCGGGCATCTGCAATATCTTGATGAGACGGGCAACGGTACCTACCTGGTGAAGTTCACCGGCCAGCGGATCTTCAACCTCAGGATCCTTTTGCGCAACAACACCAATCACCCGGTTGCCTTTATATGCTTCTTTTATTAAACTGATCGATTTATCCCTTCCCACCGTTATTGGAATTACAACTCCGGGAAACAGCACTGTATTCCGCAAGGGCAATATGGACAAATGTTCGGGGACTTCTTCCGATAACATCATTTCTTCATCCTCGGATGAAAGCAAAGGAAAAAATTCAGTTTCGGCATCCATAATATCCGTCAAAGCAAACAAGTCTTCTCTCATATATCAATCTCTTTCCGGCCAAAATGTCAGCCGGTTTTATAGTTACATTCTTAAATTAATGGTATTGTTACCAGTCAATTAATGTGCCAACCTCCTTTAAAACTTCACGACTACAAATTAGCACTAATTTATCTATTCTTTTTTGTAAAGAGAAACAGGTATTCCATAATTTCCTGCTCCGTCTCATCAAACGGCAAACCCCTCCTTTTCATCACAGCAGCAGCTACTTCAAAAGCCTTATTCTTATTGAATTCTTTCATAGCCAGCGGACTTCCCCAGGAAAAAGATGGAATAAAGTTACGCGGAAACCCTGATCCGTAAAGATTGCACGAAACGCCTATAACCGTGCCGGTATTTAGCATCGTATTGATTGCTGTTTTCGAATGATCGCCCATGATCAGACCGCAGAATTGCAAACCGGTATTAACAAATGTTTCCTCGGCGTACGACCATATCCTCACTATGTCGTACGTGTTTTTCAAATTCGAGTTGTTGGTATCTGCACCAAAATTGCACCATTCGCCGATGACTGAATTACCAAGAAAACCATCGTGGCCTTTGTTGCTATAGCCAAAGAACACCGTATTGTTCACCTCACCACCTACCTTACAATGCGGCCCTACGGTAGTGGCCCCGTATATTTTAGCATCCATCTTTAGTGTGGCGTGCTCACCCAGGGAAAATGGTCCCCGAACCTTGCTTCCTTCCATCACTTCGGCATTTTTACCGATATAAACAGGGCCGTTCTCCGCATTTATAAATGCAAATTCAACAGTGGCTCCTTCCTCAAGGAAGATGTTATGCTTGTCACCCCTCACAAAATTCGACTCACTTAACGGAGCTGATTTTCTTCCTTCGGTAAGCAGCTTAAAATCTTCACGAATGGCCTGATCGTTTTTTGCAAAGATGTCCCATGTGTTATTCACCTTTAAAAATTCAAGCTTGGTTTGAACCTCATTTAAATTCTTATCACCGGGCATTTTGTCAATATCTTCCGCCTTTAGTCTCAAGGCAACAACGAAGTTATCTTTTGACAGGGACTGGCCGGGTTTCAGTAGTTGAATCGCTTTCACCAGAGCGTCCGTCGGAAGTATGGATGCATTGATAAGCAGATTGTCCTTTTCCTTTCTAAGTGGGAATTTCTTACTCAGATAAGATTCGGTCAGGGTTGATGTTTCAGCCTCCAGGTAATGTTCCCACTTTTCACGAATAGTGAGAATACCAATGCGAATATCAGCAACGGGTCGTGTAAATACGAGTGGCAGCAGGTTTTTGCGCCTGGAACTATCGAAAAGGATATAATTCATTTGGAACAATCAGTTTTGAAAAGTCATTGTACAAAATTACAAACTTCAAATTGAATTATTTAATTATATGGCATAAAAAAACCCTCGCCATGCTTGACAAGGGTTTTAATATGTGCTTGTTTTTCTTAGTTGTCCTTTTTATCAAAATGCTTTTTGTAGCGACTTTTGAATTTATCAACACGTCCGGCAGTATCAACCAACTTCATTTTTCCGGTGAAGAAAGGGTGTGATTTGTTAGAAATCTCAAGTTTTACAAGTGGGTATTCTTTACCATCTTCCCATTCAATGCTATCTTTTGTTTCAACTGTTGACCTTGTCATAAATGCGTAATCGTTCGACATGTCTTTAAAAACGACCAGTCTGTAGTTTTTTGGGTGGATATCTTTTTTCATCTTATCTTTATTTTTCCTGTTCAAATTTCGGGCTGCAAAAATATTAGCTTTCAATTAAATATCCTAGTTTTTC
>JAUXBM010000097.1 GCA_030619415.1 Chlorobiota bacterium | reverse complement strand
TTCTTCTGCGCGAAACGGTGACTTCGTATGCCGAATGGTTTGCCGAAGAAAATTAGATCAAGTCATTTTTCACGAACTATTTGAAAACATTCTGAATTAGCCGATTAGCTGCTATTTGTTGGCGGCTTTTTTACTTTTGCATGAAATTATATAAATAGGTAAATATGAAAAATATTGTTCTGATAATTGGTTTGTTGTTGTTCATGGTTAACACCTCAACTTCACAGGAAGTCCTTTCTCCTTATTTTGAGATAACCGGAGTTAAAGGGAGTGCCGGTGAAATAAAATCGCAATTAACCGAAGCGATTTCAAACGGTGGTTTCGAAGTAATAGGAGCGTATCATCCGGCAAACAATAAAAACTTCACAGTTGTTTGCTTTACAAGTGAAGCGTTGAAAAACCTTAGCCTTCAGTTTGAAGACAGGGGTACGCTCGCAAGTGTATTAAAAGCTGTAATAATTGACAACAATGATACAGTAACGGTCAGTATTTTAAATCCGGAATATATGTTTCTTGCCTATTGGGGGCAGCAATTGGATGGGCAGGAAAAACAATTGAAGGAAATGTCAGAAAAAGTAAAAAATATTTTTAGCTCATTGGGAAAATTAGAACCTTTTGGAGGTGAAGTTGAAGCTGAAGATCTGCCTGATTACCGTTATATGATGATGATGCCCTATTTTGATGATCCGGAAGAGTTGAATGAATTTGAGTCGTTTGAACAAGGATTGGAAATCATCCGTAAAAATTTGAATGAAGGAAAAGGAAAGACAATTAAAGTCTATGAGCAATTATTTGAAAGCGAAAAAATTGCTGTTTTTGGTGTGGGACTGAATGATGTTGAGGAAGGCGAAGCTCATTTTCTGCCCATTATTGGAGAGGGCAATATTGCAAATTTACCGTACGAAATTATCCTCCAGGGAAAAGAGGCGACAATGCTTCACGGAAAGTACCGCATTGCCCTTTATTGGCCGGAACTAAAAATGGGCCAGTTTATGAAGATCAGTAGTACACCTGGAAACATTGAGGATGTGATGGAAGCATTAACGAAGGATGGCGATGATGATTAATGTTATTTAATTAACTCGAGCCCGCTAAGTGCAGATTCGTCATGAGGTTGGATCAACAATGCCTTGTTGAACAAAATTTTTGCTTCACGGGCTTTTCCCATCATGTAGTTTGTCCATGCCAGGAGGATGACTGAATCATAATCAAACGGGTAATGATTCACTACTTTTTCGACATAACGAAAAGCTGTCTGATAATCTTCCCGACCATAGTAGAGTAATGCCATGCGGTAGTTAACCATTGAATTTTCCTGGTCGATCTCAAGGATTTCGTTGTAGTATTTCTCCACCTGTGTCCAGTTACCCATCGATGCAGCTGGATTTACTATGCCCAAACGGGCTTCGATAGAAAGTGGCTTCAGTAAAATACATTTTTGGTAGTACGGCATCGATTCACTAAAAAGACCAGACAAATAGTTCAACCAGCCCAAACGAAGGTTTATTTCATAGGAGTCCTCACTGTACCTGGTTTTTAGCAGATTTATCGCTTTGGTATACTCGCCTTCTGTTTCAAGCCTGTAGGATTGTTCAAATACATTTTGCACTTCTCCTTCTTGTTGTCCAAAGATGGATGTTCCGGAAAAAATTAATAAAACCAATAATGTTCTAATCAAAATACCCATTTTAAGCCTCCTGTTATGTTATGTGTTTGATAAACGGTAATGTATTCATTCAATTCATCATCATCTCCTGCATTGTTATTATAATAACCTGATTTACTGTAGTAATCATACATTAAATGAACCGAAAGGTGTTGATTGACAAATATATGAAGATTTAATCCAAGCGTATAATTTATTTTGTCAGGCAGGTTGTAAACAATGGCTGCCTGTTTAATATTTACATTGTTGAGGTTGCCTGAATAAAATTCTCCTTCAAGCCATGTTTTTTTTGAAAGTTTGAAACCAAGCATCTGGTTAAATAAAATTCGGTCTTCAGCGATATTATCAAATCCAACCTGACTAAAATAGGTAGCGCCTGTCCGTCCATAAAATACATGGCTTCCAAAAGGATAATAAGTTGCCGATATGCCAGCCTGGAATTGGTTGGAGGAATAAAGTTTTGAAAAAGTAGTGGTGAAATCAAGGATGAAAAAACCGAAATCTTTCTGGAGGTTTATTCCGGCAACATAATTAACAAAAGAAGTATCGACTGCTTTAATTTGATATTCGAATTCCTCCAAATTAACATATTGGGTAAGGTTGAGGTATAGAATATTGGTAAATAAGTTAAAAGACCAACCTTCATCCAATTGAACTTTAGCGTTTAAGTAAAACTCGATTTGGTTGATGAAGCTGTCAAAGGTACTTTCGGCTTCTTCCTGTTTGAGGCGGAAATCATTCCGATAACTTCCGTTCGGACCGGTTATGACTTTCTGTTTATCCCATTTTTCCAGAATATATTGAAACCGGTTCCGCTTTTCCACATTTTCATAATTGATGCTTCCATTCAAACTAACAGTTGGTGAAAAATTCAGGCTGAACCCAAATGACCCGATTACCATGTTACCCATTAACAACTGTTTGCCAAGTGAGGCGTCATCGGTAAGTAAATCAATGCTCCCATTTTTGTTATAGTTGTCAGAAAAAGAATAACCTCCTAAAATTCCAATATTCTCAACGGTTCTTATTTTTACGCCAAAGCGCTCTTTCTGTTTAGCTGTGAAATTCAGGGAGTACCTGTATGCCATCGTTTTATTCCCAGAATACAACTGCGAAAAGTACAAATAGGATTTTGCAGAAATACTGTGGTTATCAAACACCAATGCTTTTTTGAAATTGGTCCGGGCTGCGATGTATTTTTCCCGCTGGAAATCGGCAGTACCCAACCGCATCCGCAGGTAGTAATAATCAATACCGTTTTTATGTGCAAGCTTCCCGATTATTGAAAGCGAGTCCCATTTTTGTTCCACATAAAGTTTGTAGCTCGTCGAATCAATGTATCGAAAAGTTATTTTTTCGTCGGCATGAAGTTGAAGCCAAAAGCTAAAAATTAAAACCATTACAACAAGAATTCTTCCCTTCATTTTCCTGTCCTAAAATTTGCGGTTGGCTTTAATTATTTCCCCGGAATCGCTTATGCTGAATTCCGTAATCCCTTTCTCACCAATTGACAAATCAAAATCAATTTGCCGGTTTCCATTCCCAAATTTTGCAGAAGATTTCAATGTAAGCAGTTTGCCCGCCTCATCGAATGATTCATAATTCAGGACATACCTTGTCTTCAGGAAACGGAAGAAAGGAATACAAAAATCCTGAACAAGAAGCTTGAATTTGTTGGGGAAAATACTCAAAGGATATTCATCGGAAAGTTGCATATTGGGATAAAAAGCATTCACAACCTTAAACGAAGACAAAAAGAAATAATAGAGCAGGGTATTTCTTTTTCCGTTGTAATGCGTGAAATAAAATACGTTCCCCAATTCTTTAAACCACGCCACCGCATCTGTCTCCTCACATTTAAAACAGGTATTGTTGTAAATATCGGATTCTATTTTCCAATTTACCTGGCGTTTTTTATTGTCCTGCTCAATTTCAAATTGAACTACCTGGCCGGGAATAAAGTGATAGGCGTTTTTTAACAGATCGTTGGTCGTAATATTTGAGATTGTTTGGTCCTTCTTCGGTATCGCCGAAGTTTCGAATGAAAACAAACCATTTGAATTTTCGATGAATGATGATATCGGGTAATCGATGGTTTTCGAGCCAATGGAGGGATTGTCCTGGAACTGAAAATGAATATGAGGCACAAGCGACCGCCCTGAATTACCGCAGTAGGCAACAATATCTCCTTGTTTTACTGATTGATCAACTTCCACTTTAATGCTGTCATTTTTCAGGTGACTTACTTGCGAGTAAAATTTTTCATCATGTTTGATGACAACCGAGTTGCCCCAGTTTTTCTGAAGGTTCATATCGCCTATGGCATTGTCTTCAATTCCATCTTCAATTTCTTCGATAACCCCATCGAATGGAGCGGTTACCGGTTTGTTGAAACAGTAATAATCTGATAATTTTTTATCGGATCCGTCATAAATCTTACCTTCTTCGTCAGCGATTTCAAAATCCCAGGCCTGTCTCCAATCATTTTTGTGTGTGTATTCTCCATCGTGGGCCTGTGTTACTTTCCACTCACCCCAAAAAGGCAATTTCATAGCAATCCATGGTAAGTTGCCAAACCGCTGCATGTAATTTTTATGGCTGTAAGCATGTTGTTCGGGTGAATACAATTGTACAGTTACTGCTGCAAGCTTGTCGGTATTCCTTTCCCTGAATTTCAACACATAAATAAAAAGGATCACTACAATATTAAAAGGCAAGGAAAATACGGAGAGATTGAAAATTGAAAATATGTAGGCAGTGCTGCTTAAAATGATGGCCACAAGGGGCGTGAGCAGAATGACCCAAATAATCGATTGCCGGGACGGCACAATAAAGAAACCACCCACCGCAATAGCCGTCAAAATGTAGTTAAAACCAATATAACTGTAACTTATTTCGGTGATATCGGCTCCAATAAAGTGGTAAAAATAGTAGGCAGTATAAAAACCAATCAGCGAAAGCAGAAAAGCAATACGCGAATAAAACAATAATCCGCCAGCGATTAATATACCGGCAAATAAATGATACTGAAAGAATATCGCACTCAATGATTTAAAATAGATGCGCAACGATTCGGGAATTGCAAGGTTGTTAAACCATTCATAAAGTTTAACCATGGTCATCCCGCCAATGGTGTACATCTCATTCAGATTGTAAATGCCCCTTTCGCTGATATCGAGTGCTGAATATCCTTTTGCTGCAATCATCACCATCCAGATACCAAACAGGAATGGGATACTTAAATAGGGCAGGCCGTATTTGCCCAACACACCTTCGAATCCGACGGTGATGAAAAGGGTCATCAATGAAATGAAAAATAAAACAAGGTAGAATTCAGCTCCGGGCTGATAATAAATTCCAACGCCAAGTCCGACAAGCAAGCTGTTGAACCCGTATAATCCTTCACTGACTTTTTGTTTGTTCAGGCCAATGGCTATAGCGAATGAATTGGTAAAGACGACAGCCAATACGCCCGCCATTCCCGCATACACATCGAAAAACGAAACGACTAAAAGAATAGCAGCCAGTATTCGGTTTTTTGAAAAGAACACCTGGCCATAGCTATTGACAATACCCTTAAAGGCATCTGCCAGAATATTTCGTGTGTTATTTTCCATACCGGTCTATTCCAAAAATACGCTTTTCACCAATGACAGTGGTGTAAACTCAAAATAATAGTTGTGAGCATAAATATTATTATGATCTCCCTGGTAAAGTTCAGTGATAGGTTGAGACCTTTTCAAAACATACCATTTTGTCCTCCTGAATGCAGTGAAGGATCTTTACATAGCTAAAATTCAGAACGTAAGGATTCTTCACTACGTTCAGAAAGACAGTTTAAAGAGATTTTGCAAAGGTCTCAGGTTATCAGTAATTATGTCATCGAACAGATTCAATTTGTTAAAGCCACATTTCACGCGGTTGCAGCGGTGCTGCGTGCAACAATGTTATAAATCAAACTTCCTTAAGTGTTCCGGAACTTTTTCAAATTCAAGTAACCGCTCCAGGTTTTCCCTTTCGCGGACAACATGTACTTTCCCTTCCATATCAATCATCACAATCCTTGGCCGAAGTGTGATAAACTGCATCCATTGGGTCATATTGTAAGCGCCTACTTTCTGAACCACAACATGCTCTCCTGTATTCAGCAATGGCAAATTAATGTGTTCCCGCAGCACGTCAATATTCATACATAGCGGGCCATAAACTACTGTATCCTCGTTATACTGTGTAAATGCCTGAGCCGGGGTAATTGTATGGTCGTACCAGAATGAAGTAAACAAGATGTTCACCCCAATATCGAGAATTGTAGTCCGACGGCCATCTGAGAGTCTTTTATTTGAGATAACCGTTCCCAGCAGGTGAGCAGCGTCATCAATCAATGCACGACCGGTTTCAAGAATTAGCAGGGGTAACTTTTCGGTCGAAAACTCACTGTTGATCAAGGCTGTTGTGATGGCTTCAGCATAATCATTGATGGAAGGATTGCTGTCGGTTCCAGGGAGGTAGCTGCCTTTTAGCCTATTAGATGAAGTAAATCCTCCACCCATATCGATGTATTCGATCTCATGTTTGTATTTATTCCTGATTCCGATCGCCAGATCAGCCAGTTTGCTTGCCGCAACTTGATATGCATTGGCCGAAAGCATGAAAGTACCGATATGTGTGTGCAATCCTACCAGGTTCATTTCATCCGAACGCATAATCTTGTTCAGTGCATTCCATGCCTGTCCGTTTTCGTAATTGAAACCAAACCTGTCCCACATCGGGTAAACACCTGTATCCATATTCACCCTGATTGCAACCCTTGCTGTTTTGCCAAGATTTGCAGCAACTTTCTTAATGCTATAAAATTCATCCAGGTGATCGATGTGAATGAGCGATTGGTTGTTAATTGCTTTTTCCAGACTTTCTTCTGTTTTATCAGGACCGTTATAAATGATCTTAGTGCCATCAACACCATTGTGTATTGCCTTGTCGTATTCAAACCCCGAAACAACTTCAGCCCATGATCCTTCCTGGTGAAAAGTTTTACAAACGGCATCCAGATAATTCGTCTTATACGACCAGGCGAATTGCACTTTTGGATAGCGCGTCTCAAAGGCCTTCCTTGCTTTTCGCAGGTTGCTCCTGATTTTTCTTTCAGAAATCACAAACAAGGGAGATCCATATTCATCGATCATCTCTTTTACCGACACATCATCGATATGCGTCATTGGAGTCTGATCGGTTCGCATCCCAAACTTATTTGGCATATTGCT
>JAUXBM010000121.1 GCA_030619415.1 Chlorobiota bacterium | reverse complement strand
TCGGGGGAATCCCAGGTACCTAATTTTGAGTGTGTGACTCTGTATTTCTCAGGAATGGGATGCGTACCCACAACTACCTTCATCTGGTATTTTTCCCCGATAAATCTTTTAAAATGATCGATATAAGGGCATGGCGGAAAACCCACCACAAAGCCCGTTGCAAAATGAATCACGTCAGCACCGTTCTTTTTCATTTCTTCGGGGGCATATTCAATGTTGCCTCCCGGGCATCCGCCACAACTGGTATAGCCGACTATTTCTACATCTTCATCTTTTTTATAAATATCAAATGCCCCATCCCTGTTTTGCAATGCCCTGAAACATTTGCCTCCGGCACAATTCCGGTAGCGATCACAAATAATGATTCCGATTTTGGTTTTCATTTGATTCGCGGTTAATGATTTACTTTTTCCAATGCATTGTCAAGATCGTTAATCAAATCTTCAACATCTTCAATTCCTACCGAATACCTTACCAGCCCATCTGTAATTTGCGCGGCCAATTTATCTTCTTTTGATACAGCCGCGTGAGTCATGGAAGCGGGGTGTTGGATTAAGGTTTCAACGCCACCAAGCGAAACTGCCAGGGTTGCAAGGTGAACATTATCCATCAAGGTTTTACCGGCTTCGTAGCCACCTTTAAGGCCAAAGCTGATCATGCTGCCGAATCCATTCATTTGTTCCTTCGCCAGTTCATATTGCTCAAATGACTTTAGACCCGGATATTTTATCCATTCAACTTTTGGATGTTTTTCAAGGTATTCGGCAACTTTCATTGCACTTTCCTGTGCTTTGTCAATCCGTAACGACAATGTTTTCACTCCCCTGATCACCATAAATGCCTGATGCGGATCCATGTTTCCTCCCACATAAACCATTGCTTTACGGATGGAGTTGTAGATTTCTTCGTCTTTTGCAACAATAGCGCCACCCACAATATCGGCATGGCCATTAATAAATTTAGTTAAGGAATGCAGGACAATATCGGCCCCAAGATCAAGTGGTTTTTGAAGATAGGGACTGCAGAAAGTATTGTCAACACAAACCAGGATATTGTGTTTGTGTGCGATTTCTGAAGCTTTTTTAATATCGGTTAATTGTATTGTTGGATTGGCGGGCGTTTCGAGGTAAAGTAGTTTCGTATTTGGCTTGATGGATTTTTCAATCAACTCGAGGTCGGAAGTGTCGATGTAAGAATATTCAACGCCAAATTTTGAAAAATGGGTTTCCATTACGCCACGGCTTGGGCCGTAAACCGCACCTGTACTGATCATGTGATCACCCTGACCCAATACTGCCATATAAACAGTTGATACTGCTGCCATTCCTGATGCCAGTGCAATTCCACGATAGCCGTTTTCCAGCTCTGCCAGTTTATTCTCCAGCACATTTATTGTCGGGTTGCCAATTCTTGTATAAATATAGCCTTTCTCTTTTCCTGCAAATAAATCAGCACCGTGTTGTGCATTTCTAAATGAAAATGTTGAAGTCTGGTAAATTGGGGTAACCGGGCTACCAAATTCATCCTGGTAATCGCCTGCATGAATTAATTTTGAATTAAATCCTAAATTTTTTGTGTTCATTTTAATGGTTTTATTTTTCTATGTATGATTTTATTTTATTTACAATAAACTGGGGAGCCTTCATCGGCTTACGTGTATTGATATCTACAAAAGCTACTGTACTGGTGGCTTGGTTAATTATTTCATTCGTATTGCTGCGAACCTCATGATGAAATATCATTCTGCTGGTTGGAATATTATGCAAAGAAGTTCGAATGGTGATGATATCATCATAAAAGACAGGTTTTAAATATTTTATATTCAGCTCGATAACCGGTAACAAAATATCATGTGTTTCCAATTCCCTGTCACTGATTCCTATTTTCCGCAGTAACTCTGTCCTGCTGATATGATAATATTTTGCATAGTTGCCATGATACACATAACCCATTTTGTCAACTTCATCGTACCTGATCCTGATTTTACTTTTCGATACTATCATCCAATCTTAATTTATTAAATCTTCGCTTAAACCAGGAAGCCAATCAATTGACTATCTGTTCGTCATGGGTTTCAAGTGTGCCATTGATATATTCCTGCACCAAATCATTCGGATTATCAGGTATTACGCCCACAAATACATTTATTTTATGCTGATTAAATAAATTAATTTCTCCGTGTCCAATCCCCCTGGTGATGACATCCGTTACACCTACTTTTGCCAGCCAGACAGGTAATGATTCTGATAGTTGAGAAGGCCGTTGCATTAAAGATTCTTTAACGATTACCTCATTTTCCACAAGAAAAATTTTAAACAGCGGACTGCTTGCAAAATGCGGACTTAATTTATGATCCAAAACAGGTATCGCGATTTTTTGCATGGGTAACATTTTATTTATTAAATCTTATGCGTACCTCTTATCATTTTATCAATCTTAAAACCCTTAAGAATAAATCCAGCCAGCTTTCATTGTTTTGGTCAGACTTGCTTCGAGAGGATTTTTTGTCATCACAATCTCCCTGTCCCCTACCTGTTTTCGGGCCTTTACCTTGCGGGCCTGTTTTGTCAAATCGTGGCATTGTTTTTTCCTTTAAACTTTACATAGTTAATTCGATAACAAAATTACATTGTATTGTATTGAACCTGCTGAATAACAGCTACCAAACCCTTAACATAATTATTGAGATAATTCAAGATATTTCTTGATATGGATGGGAGTCTAAAATTCTATTCCTTCCCTGGCCTGTATCCCGTCCTGGTAGTAATGTTTAACTTCTTTCATTTCAGTGACCAGATCAGCAATATCAATAATTTCCTGCGGTGCATATCTTCCGGTGAGGATTAATTCGACATGATCGGGTTTGCTTTTCATTAGTTCGATCAATTCATCAATTTCGAATAATTTATAGTACAAGGCAATATTCACTTCATCCATGATAACCACATCATGCTTTCCATTTTGAATGATTTTCCGCATTTCTTCAAGACCCTTTCTGGCTGCACTGATGTCATCTTCTGTTGGGGTATTTACAATAAAACATCCCAAACCAAATTGTTTTATGGTTATATTTTTCAGGTATTTGGTAATTGCTACATTTTCGTTATAGGTTTTACCTTTCACAAACTGACCAATAAAAACTTTAAGCCCCGCGCCTTCGGCTCTTAAAGCCTGGCCAAATGCCGCAGTTGTTTTCCCCTTTCCATTGCCGGTATAAACCTGAATATATCCTTTCATTGTATTGATCTTTGAGAGATTTTATCCGAGATTTTGAGTACGATATCGTCTTCTTTTACATTCAAATGCTTCGCAATAACCTCGCATTTAGCCTTTAAAAGAAAAAATACAGGCCGGTCAACAGCTGAAAGCCCTTCATAGTTTCCCTGACCTTTGCTAATGATCATATCGGCTTTTTCAAATTGACGAATAAATTCGTCATTACATAAATTAAGTATTGTGCCCGGTGCCGAACTGCCCGAAGAGATGATTTTTGCAACCTGATCCAAACCCGAGTCCACAGCATCAGAAAAGGTTACGTCATTAATAACAGGCGTTTCGCGCACTACATAAGTGACGGGTTTGCCCAGTTCCCCGATCAGGATTTTATCAAAAACAGATTCGCCGGCGTTATCACCGAGATATAAAATTGATTGAGCACGTTCGAGTTGCTCTACAAATTGTTGAAAATGAAAGATGGCAAAATCCTGTTTCAGTATTTTCCGGATATCTTCTTCAAGATTAAATGTTTTATTAACCCCAAAATCAATGATGTTGCCTGCAATCGCGATGCGAATAGCTGTGAGAAGCCTGTTATCTGATTTATTCACAATTTGCTTTAATTCGGGATACAGCTTCAATGCATCTTTTATATTTGCTTGTTTAATCTTTTTGTAAGGATCGAAAACACCTGTTATTTCCCTTATTTTCCGGTAAATAAGATCACCGGTTTGGGGAGGCGTACTATCCATTGGAATATCCTGCAGCATACATCCAACATGATCAAGAAGTTCTTTTATCTTTTTTTCATCATCCGTGGCAATGCGTCCTGCCCACAAGGCCTGTCTCATAAAACAGGGTAAACAATCGAGATAAGTTTTCATGGTTTCTCAGTTTTGTACTTTTGTTCAATTCAGAATTTCTTCCCACATTACAAATAAATTTTTAGCTTTTTATATTTCTCAATTGTATCCGCTTCAAACGATGGGTTATAAAGAAGGGAGGCAGGATGGGGTAATGGAAATATTTTTTCGTTGTCGGTTGATAATAGTTTGCCATTTATGTTGGCAAAACTCATTTCTGTCGATTGAGGGTCAGCATGGTATTTTATTAAAATTGCCCTGGTTGCATAAGAACCTAAAGGCACAATCACTTCAGGATGGATTATGGATATTTCATCGTTTAAAAATTGGCTGCACAATTCTATTTCATCCATCTTCGGCTTTCGATTCTTCGGCAACATGCATTTTACCAAATTAGTCATAAAGACCAATTCCCTGTCGATTCCGGCTGCATGTAATAATTTATTAAAAACCTGACCGGAGGGACCAACAAACATTCGATTTTGTGAATCTTCTTTTACTCCCGGAGAAAGTGCAACAAACATAATACTGGCATCAATATTCCCTTCACCTGTAAGCGCATGTTTTCGGGTAACAGACAAACTGCACTTTTTACAAGCCCTGATCTGGTAATTAAGAACATCGAGTGACTCTTGTTTTTCAGTGAGGCTAAAATGTTCCATCTTCCGCAATTTGTATTACAGCATTACCATTTACTTTTCCATGTTTAACCTTAATTAATGCTTCCTGCAGATCTTCAAATGGAAATACCTCAATAGATATTTTGAAATTTATTTCATTTGCTAATTGCAGAAATTCGATGCAGTCTTTTCTGGCGATATGCGCTAAACTGATAACAGAACGTTCCTGCCAGATGAGATTGTAGTCTTTAATTTCAATTGGTGTCATTGTTACCGGGCCCAATACAAGCCTACCCCCACTGTCCAACTGCGATAAAGCGTGGGAAACTAAATTACCGGCTGGCGGAAAGATAATGCTACCATCCAACATTTCAGGAATATTGTCCTCGTATCTTCCAACCCAATCAGCGCCTGATTGTTTTGCCGACATCCTGTTTTTTTCACTACGGGTAATTACATACACATCAATGTTCTTATGTTTAGCTACTTGCAGTACATAATTGGCAGTAGGTCCAAAACCGTAAAGTCCCAATTTATCTCCCGGTTGCAACCCTGTTAAACGGAATGCACGATATCCGGCAACACCCGGACACATTAGCGGTGCCATTTCTACAAACGACTGTGTTTCGTTAAGATGAAAAACAAAATCAGCAGAGACAACACTAAATTCAGCATAACCACCGTTTGCATCCCAGCCGGTGAAATGCGCATTCGGGCACAGATTTTCTCTATCAGAAAGACAAAATTTACACTTACCACAGGTACTGTTAAGCCAAGTTACGCCCACCTTGTCACCAATATTGAAATTCGTTACCTGTTCCCCAATTTTATCAACGACACCAACAATCTCATGGCCTAAAATTAACGTTGATTTTTTAAGTGGCAGGTCACCTTCAGCTATATGAATATCGGTACGGCATACCCCACAGACAATATTTCGTATTCTTATCTCATGTATTCCCGGTTCATGTTTAAGAACCTCCTTCAGTTCAAGCGGTAAGTTTTCAATTGGCGCTTGATTATTAAGAATCCATGCTTTCATTTTAGCCTCAAATAATATGAATACTATGATAATGATCTTCTATGACTGAATCAAATTCTTCACGATAAATTCTCAGGGATTCAGGAAGTTGATCCATAATATCACTTGCAACAAGCCCATCTTCTCCTATGATATTTGCTGCCAGGTCGCCTGCAAGACCATGCATAAAAACACCCATACGCACAGCATCGTCAATCGGAAATCCGAGTCCGAACATGGCAGCGATAGTCCCGGT
>JAUXBM010000126.1 GCA_030619415.1 Chlorobiota bacterium | reverse complement strand
TGTTAGCGCCGGGTTTACAAAACTCAAACCCTCCTGTTCGCCAGAGCTGACCAGAAATGGCCGGTATATTTCTATATCATTTACAAAAACATTGTTTTCATCAAAGTTTCCTCCCCGCACGGAATACTCCGAACTCAGTTCACTGGTTGAGCTAACACCGGGCAGTGTCTTGATGATTCCTGATATTCCTTCGTTTAATGTTGGAGCAAACATAGCATCCTTCGGATCGAGTCTAATCATGCTTTCGCTCCTCAACCTTTCATCTTTAACTTCAAAACCAGGTAAGGTTGTGCTAATGGTCTTGAGCAATATGTCGATGGATTTGTGTTCCCCTTCTTTTAGGTTTAGGCTAATCCTTTTATCAGCAAACCCAATAAAACTAACAGCAAGTGTCACTTCTCTTCCAGCTGGTATTTCCAATGAAAACCAGCCTTGCCTGTCTGTGGTTGTGCCTCCCTTTTCACCGAGGATAGCCACATTAGCCAGATCAACCGGATTGTTGACCGAGTCACTAACCCTCCCATCAATCCATGCTGTTTGCGAGAGCAAAATGCCCGGTATAGCCAGTAATAGCAGGAGAAATATATATTTTTGCAAATACACTGTTACAGATAAACTTGAAACCCGCAAATTTATTATAAAATAGTTGTGCTGGTCTATAATGGCTAATAAATCAACACGGTAAGTTTATTGGCCTGATATTATTTAATTTACCCTACTTTTGTTCGCTGAACTAAAGTATTGAGTTATGTATTCAACCGCAAAACTTCCGAAAATTACCACGCATGTCCTGCAGGAAATGAAAGTGAAAGGTGAAAAGATTGCCATGCTAACAGGCTACGATTACTCGATGGCCCGGCTTCTTGATGAAGCGGGAATAGATGTGATCCTTGTTGGCGATTCGGCCTCCAATGTGATGGCAGGACACAAAACCACCTTGCCGATTACTGTTGATCAGATGATCTATCATGCCTCTTCGGTGATGCGTGCAGTGACGCGGGCACTTGTTGTGGTCGACCTGCCGTTTGGAAGTTACCAGGGTAATTCAAAAGAAGCCTTGAATACGGCCATCAGGATCATGAAAGAATCAGGATGCAATGCCATTAAACTAGAAGGTGGCGAAGAAGTTAAAGAATCAATCGACCGGATATTAAGCGCTGGAATTCCTGTACTTGGACACCTTGGGTTAACACCACAATCCATCAATAAATTTGGAACTTATGTAGTAAGGGCCACCGAAGAAGGGGAAGCAGAAAAATTGCGTAATGATGCAAAAATTTTAGAAGAAGCAGGTTGCTTTGGTATCGTTCTCGAGAAAATACCTGCACCACTGGCTGCCGAAGTTTCACAATCCATCAGGATACCTACCATTGGTATTGGCGCTGGAAAAGAGACAGACGGACAAGTGCTTGTTTTACACGATATGCTTGGTATCAACCAGGATTTTTCACCACGGTTTTTACGCCGGTATCATAATTTGCACGATGAGATCATCCGCTCATTTCACGGCTACATCAACGATGTTAAATCACGTGAATTCCCAAATGACCGGGAACAGTATTAATGCTTTGTGGGCACCATTCTTCCAATAGCCAATCGTGTTCTTTACGAAGACAATCACCTCATCATTGTCAATAAATTGCCATCTGAAATCATTCAGGGCGATAAAACCGGTGATCAGCCTTTAAGTGAAACGGTAAAACAGTATATCAAGGAAAAGTATAAAAAGCCCGGAGCGGTTTTTCTGGGAGTTGTGCATCGGTTAGACAGACCGGTTGGCGGTGTAACCGTTTTTGCCAGAACGAGCAAAGCCCTCAGCCGGATGAATGCTCTGATCAAAGATAGATTGATTACAAAAAAATATTGGGCTATCGTGAAGAGCGATCCGCCCGAAATTGAAGATACGTTGAGGGATTACCTGGTCCGCGATTCTAAAAAGAACAAATCATTCATCAGTAAAAAACAGGTAAAAGATAGTAAAGAAGCAGTTCTCTCCTATCGGTTGCTGGCTAAAAGCAATGACTATAAATTGCTGGAAATTGACCTGCAAACCGGACGTCATCATCAAATAAGGGCACAATTGGCTGCCATTGGCTGCCCGGTTAAGGGTGATCTGAAATATGGCTTTCCGAGGAGCAATAAGGATGCCTCCATCAGCCTGCATGCCAGGAGCATTGCTTTTATACACCCTGTGAAAAAAGAAGAGATGATGCTGGTAGCCAACCCCCCTGATGATGTTTTGTGGAATTATTTTTTAAAAATTGTACCCAATCAGCATACATCGAATAAATAATTCATCGTTACATTTTAAACTATTTTATTTGTCATGAGAACGGATGCAAGACTATACAACAAAACGGAAGAAATTCTCAATGTAGCGACACATGGAATGGGTTTTCTGATGAGTGTTGCCGCTTTGACAATACTTGTTGTTTTTGCCAGTCTGTATGGAAATGCCTGGCATATCGTTAGTTTTTCAATTTATGGTGCCAGCCTGGTGATACTGTATTTAGCTTCGACGGCTTTTCACCTGGTGCAAAAACAAAAAATCAGGAATTGGCTGAACGTTTTCGACCACATATCCATTTATTTACTGATAGCCGGTACATACACCCCTTTTCTCCTGGTAACTTTACGGGGTTCCTGGGGTTGGAGTTTTTTTGGAATTGTTTGGGGATTGGCTATTGCAGGTATTGTTTTAAAACTTTTCTTCACCGGACGGTTTAATTTAGTTTCAACCATTATTTACATAGCTCTTGGCTGGATTATCCTGATTGCAATCAGTCCGTTGTCGAATGCACTTTCCTTTGATGGTTTGATGTGGCTGCTTGCCGGTGGAATATGTTATTCAGTGGGGGCAGTATTTTTTCTGCTAAATAAATTACCGTTCAATCATGCGATATTCCATGTTTTGGTGGTTGCGGGTAGCGCTTGTCATTTTGTTGCGGTATTCTGGTATGTGCTCACTTAGCCTTAAATTCAAACATTCCTGTTGCTCATCGTTACCATCAAAATGGTATTTTTGAACCTATGATTAAGGACAAGCTGAAACGAGCGTATTTCCTGGTAACTTTGTTAGTCCTTTTCTCGGTAAGTGCACATTCCCAGTATTTTCTTACCGGCCAGGATCCGGCATCTGTAAAATGGGACCAGATAAAAACTAAACACTTCCAAATCATCTATCCGAGAGAATATGCCCAAATGGCTCAGTATTATATCAATTTGATGACCTTAACCAGTCCTAATGTGAGTAAGCCTTATCTGGCAATGGACAAAGAAAAAAGATTATCAATCATACTTCATAACCGAACCACCACTTCCAACGCGATGGTGGGTATTGCTCCGATACGGGCCGAGTTTTTCGAAATGCCATCGCAGCAAATTTATCCCCAGATTTGGCAGGATCAGCTCGCCCTTCACGAATACCGTCATGCAGTGCAGATGAATACAATGCGCCAGGGATTAACAAAAGGCTTGTATTGTGTTTTTGGTGAACAGGGAATTGCCGCCGTAATGGGTTTGTGGATGCCTTTCTGGTTTATTGAGGGAGATGCTGTTTACTCTGAAACGGTTTACAGCAATAGCGGAAGAGGCCGAACCCCTGATTTCATTTACACTTTAAAAGCCCAGGTTCTCGATAAAAAGATATACAAATATGATAAGGCTGCTTATGGTTCGTTTAAAAATTTTGTTCCCGATCATTATACACTGGGTTATCAGTTGGTAACCAAAGGTGTACAGGCTTATGGCATCGAAATGTGGAAATATACGATTGACCGGGTAGCCAGACGACCCTACTATTTGGTTCCATTCACAACCTCCCTTAAAAGGAAAACAGGTTTATTTAAAGTACAATACTATAACAGTACTTTGAAAGCCCTTCGCAATGAATGGTGGATTACCGATAACAAATCCATTGATTCCATTGTTGAGATTCGTTCACCCGATAACCGGTTTTTCACGAATTATTTGTATCCCAATATGTTGGATGACGGAAGTGTAATTGTTGAAAAAACCGGATTGGATGATATTAACCGTTTTGTGCTAATTACATCGGAAGGCAGGGAAGAAAGAGTATTTACCCCGGGATATGATTTCAAAGAATCTCTCTCGGTGAGTGGAAGTACAATTTGCTGGAATGAGAGAACCTACGATCCCCGATGGGATATGCGTAATTATTCGGTAATTAAACTGTATGATTTTGAGAAAAAGCAACTTCGGAAAATAACAAAAAAGAGCCGGTATTTTGCCCCTGCTTTGTCAGGTGATGGCAAACGAATTGTCGCAGTTCACGTAAGTCAAAATGCAAAATATTCCCTGCATATCCTCGATTCACAATCAGGCAATATCCTGAAAGAAATAAAAGCCGGCAACAATTTGTTTTTTATGACACCTCATTGGTCAACGGATGACAAGTATATTGTCTCTGCCGTTTTAGGTAAAGAAGGAAAAAGTATCATTAAAATAAACGCTTTAACCTGGGAAATTGAATACCTCCTGCCATTTTCTTACAAGGAAATTAAATGGCCTGTAATGTACGGCGACTGGGTGGTTTATACCGGAACCTACGAAGGAAAAGATAATCTGTATGCCGTTCAGCATAAAACAAAAGAAGTTTACAAAGTATTCGAGTCCAGGTTTGGGGCCAATTATGCTGCTTTTTCAAAAGGTGGCGATCAGTTGTATTTTTCGTATTACACGGCTGATGGAAATAAATTAGCAGTCATCCAGTTCGACCCGGACTCCATTCAGCCAATTGTTCCCGAACAAATACAGTACAGCTACCTGGCTGATAAAATTAAAAATCCAAACCATTTTAACCTCGACGATACCATCGTCCCATCTAAAATCTATCCCACAAAAAAATACAGTAAAGCAGCGCACCTGTTCAATATTCATAGTTGGGCACCACTTGCCATCAGCGTGAATAACTATACTGTTAACCCGGGCGTAACCATCTTATCACAGAATGTACTCAGCACATCGGTTGCTACATTAAGCTGGTTGTACGACCCCAACGAGATGACACATAAAGTAAAGTTTGGTTATGATTATTATGGTTGGTACCCGGTAATTGGCCTTTCAGTGGACTATGGCGGAAGAAGGTCGCCCTATACAAAAAATGATGGGGAAGTTATAGAATTGAATTGGCGTGAAACCAACCTGTCATTGTCACTGAGTGTTCCATTGAATTTCACCGGCAGTAAATGGGTAAAAGGAATGAGGCCTTCTGTCGGGATCGATCAAAAGTTCCTGAATATGATTGGCCCTGAACCCGACTCAATCAATTTTAGAGAAAGCAGACTTACGGTCCCAATATATCGGCTGTATGCCTACAATCAGTATAAAACCTCACCGAAAGATATTTATCCCCACTGGGGACAAAGTATCGATTTGATTTATAGAAACACACCGCTTTCTGACAGTGTGAGTACACAAATGGCATTAACAGGATGGCTTTATTTTCCGGGGATTTTGCGCCACCAGGGAATTAAAATTTATGGTGGCTATCAGAAAACCTCCACCGGGTATTATTCGTTCAGCAATATTGTTGCAATACCCCGAGGGTACACCAGTGTTAGCCTCCCTGAATATTTTAGTATAAGGACTGACTATGCTTTTCCAATTGCTTATCCCGACCTAAATGTCCCGGGCCTATTTTACCTGAAACGCATTTACTCAAAAGTTTTTTATGATTATATGCAGGGATATGACCAGGAAAACCTGCTGGAACTTTCGTCAACCGGGGTCGAAATTTATACTGACTGGAATTTCCTGAGTATTCTCATCAATTTCAACCTGGGGGTGCGTATTTCGCACCGGTTTTA
>JAUXBM010000196.1 GCA_030619415.1 Chlorobiota bacterium | reverse complement strand
TTCAACAAGAATAACCTCAACGCCAACACTATTAAAAAAGTAAGCAAACTCGGAACCAATGGCGCCTGAACCGACCACAATCATTTTTTTCGGTATTTTATCTAAAACCAAAGCATCACGATAGCCGATAATTTTTTTCCCATCTTGCTTTAGATTGGGCAATTCTTTTGATCTAGCACCGGTGGCAATGATAATATGATTGGCTTCATAAACTGTCGGTTTACCTTTATCATCGGTTACCTCAACTTTCTTTCCGGGCAAAACTTTTCCGAAACCCTGGATATGCTCAACTTTATTTTTTTTGAACAGGAACTGGATCCCTTTGCTCATGCCGTTGGCAAC
Organism: Chlorobiota bacterium; assembly: GCA_030619415.1. Lineage (GTDB taxonomy): Bacteria > Bacteroidota > Bacteroidia > Bacteroidales > F082 > JAADID01. Next base: position 3,578 of record JAUXBM010000196.1, on the reverse strand, counting down.
AGCCCTGCTTCGCTTCACCATTTCGGGCAGGTTGGCCACGGGGTCGCCACTCAAGGTAACGCCATAATCGGCTGCATGCTTGATGTAATTGAAAACCTGTGCGCTCTTCAACAAGGCTTTGGTAGGAATACATCCCCAATTCAGGCAAACCCCACCAATTTCAGCCTTTTCCACGACTGCTACTTTTTTTCCGAGTTGTGCTGCCCTGATGGCGGCAACATAACCTCCCGGACCACTTCCAATTACCAAAATATCATATTTCATCAGGCTTTAATTTTAGTGAATATCAATGCAAAAATATCAAATCGCTATGAGTAATTGAAGTTTTGAGCAAAATTATTTTGGAAGATTCTAAATAACAGAATATTAATCCCGTTTTGCATATCGAATTCAGGTTAGTTAATAAAATCCCAGTCCAGCCCCGTCCGGATGCCAGCCTGAACAAAGCAGATGGGCGGACGGTCAGAAGCTTCAGTTTTCTTCTATATCTTTTTATCTAACCTCTACGAGGTATGTTGGTATTAGAGTATTTTTTACATTAATGAATCGCCTTCCATACGGACTTCCTCCGGTCGACAGCGAATTTCCACGTAGTGGATATAATGTGGTCGCCCAAGTTGATAATAATTAGCGTTTCCTCGTAGAGGATTAATTACAACATAAAAACCGACAAACACGGTATGAAAAAAATCCATTATTGCGATGGACCTTTTAAAAGAAGCTACTCTCAGTCAAATGTGTAAATTTGATTTTAGAAAATTACCGCTTATGTCGTTGACCAACCGCCAAATATTTTTACAACATATGGGCTTGCCTTCCATTTCAGAAAATGCACCAGAAATTATACGGGCTGAAGGAATCTATCTTTTCGATGTTGACGGAAAAAAATACACTGACCTTGTGTCGGGCGTTTCGGTGAGCAACATTGGCCATCGGCACCCTCGTGTGATCGAGGCAATTAAGAAGCAATTGGACCGGTATATGCACCTGATGGTGTATGGAAAATTCATTCAATCCCCGCAGGTGAAACTGGCTGAGATGCTTGTCAATAATTTACCTGATCGGCTTCAATCCGTCTTTTTCGTCAACTCAGGGAGCGAAGCCATCGAAGGGGCATTAAAACTTGCCAAGAGAGTGACCGGCCGAACAGAACTTATTTCATTTAAAAATGCCTATCATGGCAGCACACAAGGGGCACTCAGCATGCTTGGAAACGAAGAAATGAAATATGCCTATCGTCCCCTCCTCCCCGATATACGTCAGCTACGTTTTAATTCATTGGAAGAACTTGAACAAATTTCAGAAAAGACAGCGGGGGTTTTAATAGAACCCATTCAGGCGGAGGCAGGAATTATCATTCCCGATAAACAATACATGCAGTCCCTGAGAAAAAAATGTGATGAAACCAGCGCCGTGCTCATCTTCGATGAAGTGCAGATGGGTTTCGGAAGAACAGGAAAACTATTTGCTTTTGAACATTTTGATGTTGTCCCTGATATCCTCTGCCTGGCAAAGGCAATGGGTGGCGGCATGCCCATTGGGGCTTTTGTATCATCCAAAGAAAACATGGATACGCTGACACATCACCCGGCGCTTGGCCACATCACAACCTTTGGAGGACACCCTGTAAGTTGTGCAGCTGCGCTGGCAAGCCTCGAAGTAATACTGGATGATCGTCTGCATCAACAAGCTGATACAAAAGGAAAACTGTTTGTAAAACACATCGGCAACCACAAATTGGTTACCGGCATCAATCAGATAGGATTGATGCTTGGCGTTGAACTGCAGGATGCTACGCTGGTTGACAGACTCCTTCAAAAATTCATCCAAAAAGGATTGATCGTCGATCAGTTTCTGTTTAACGACAGGAGCTTTCGTATTGCCCCTCCCCTGACCATCACTGATGAAGAAATCAGGATGGCATCCCTGATAATTGTAGGTAGTTTAAACCAGTTGTAATGCCGGTATTTGTGCTTAATGACAAGTTAATTTTCCCCAGCCCGGAACAGGCCGAAAAAGACGGCTTACTGGCCATAGGTGGTGATCTTTCGCCTGAGCGATTACTCCTGGCTTATTCCAAAGGAATTTTTCCGTGGTATTCTGAGGGTCAGCCCATTTTGTGGTGGTCGCCCGACCCGCGTATGGTTTTGTTTCCGGATGCATTTAAAAAGCATAAAAATCTACGGCGAACAATTACAAGCAACAAATTTGAAGTGCGTCTCGACCATAGATTTGAAGAAGTCATCGACCGGTGTAGCCAGGTTGAGAGAAAAGATCAGCTTGATACCTGGATTACCAACGATATGAAAGATGCCTATATCGGTTTACATCGGTCAGGGTTTTGCCATTCCGTGGAGACTTACGTTGGCGGCGATCTGGTTGGTGGTTTATACGGTTTATCATTGGGAGGGGCATTTTTTGGCGAATCCATGTTCCACCTGGTTACCGATGCCTCGAAGGTCGCTTTGTGGCATTTGGTCGAGCTGGCAAACCGATGGAATTTTGATATGATTGATGTGCAGCAAAACACCAGTCATCTGCGCAGTTTGGGCGCTCAAACCATCGACCGGAAAAAGTTTTTACTTTTACTCAACGAAAGTTTAAAAAAAGAAACCAAAATCGGTAACTGGGAAGAGTTGATTTCAAAGTAAATTTTGGTGTAATATAAAAACCGAAAATGGAACAGCATAAAAAATTTATGCGCGAGGCGATTCAGCTTGCGGCACAAAATGTTCATGGGAACAACGGCGGTCCATTTGGAGCTGTAGTGGTAAAAGATGGGCAGATCATCGGCAGCGGAACCAACCTGGTAACCCGCAAGAATGATCCAACAGCACATGCCGAAATTGTGGCCATCAGGGAAGCCTGTTCTACACTGAACACTTTTAACCTGGAAGGTTGCGCGTTGTATTCGAGCTGCGAACCATGTCCGATGTGTTTGGGTGCTCTATACTGGGCCAACATCAGCAAATTGTATTATGCCTCCACCAAGGAAGATGCAGCCAAGGCCGACTTTGATGATTCGCACATCTATGAGGAATTTAATCTTCCCAAGCAAGACAGGCGGATTCCATCATTACAACTCATGAGGGAAGAGGCGGTGATGGTGTTTGAAAAATGGATTATCAGCGAAAAGAAGATAACCTATTAACCGTACCGGCGACCTGTACCGGCGACTTTAGTCGCCGAAACCATCTTTCCCGTAACGGCGACTTCAGTCGCCGAAACCATTCGACAGACGAAAAAGGGCGACTAAAGTCGCCCGTACTGCAAAAGGCGACTAAAGTCGCCTGTACTATTTTCGGTAAACTTCTCCCGAGCCGTTTGACACGACATCAACATATTGTGGTGCTCCATAATAAGTAAGGTCACCTGAACCGTTGAGAATCGCCTGTATTTTTTCGACAGCATGGATGACCACATCGCCTGAGCCATTGCTTTTTGCAACAACCTCAACAGCCGTTAACCCATAAGCATTGAGGTCGCCCGAGCCGGATTGTTTCGAAATTAACTTCGCTGCTTTGCCTTTCAACTTTATATCACCCGAGCCAAAACTTGACAAAGTGCACTGATCAAGC
>JAUXBM010000067.1 GCA_030619415.1 Chlorobiota bacterium | reverse complement strand
TTCACTACATTTGGCAGCAAAATTTGAGTCGCTCCAATGAGTTTCATTCACCCGGAATTTTTGTATGGTCTATTGATAGTTCTCATTCCGATAATTATCCACTTATTCAATTTCCGCAGGTATAAAAAATTGATGTTCAGCAATATTGAATTCCTGAAAAACATCACTACGCAAACCCGCAAACAGAATCAACTGAAACACCTGGTGGTTTTGTTGCTGAGGATATTCGCCATCATATTCATTGTGCTGGCCTTTGCAAAACCACAATGGGGCGAAGACAGTAAAGAACCACCTGGCAACTCGATATTAAAGGCGATTTATATCGATAACTCCTTTAGCATGATGGCAGAGGGAGAGAACGGGCGGTTCTTTGACCAGGCACTCGGGCAGGCCAGGAATATTGTGGAGCAGTCGCCCCGCGATGCCCGATTCCTTTTGATAAACAACGAGCCGGCATCCGGAAAACGTGTTTTGAGCAAAGAGGCCGGCTTGCCTGAGCTCGACAATTTTAAACGGTCATTTTCAAAGAAGGACTTAGCCAGTGTAATCAGGTCTGCGCAAAAGATTGCCAACGAAAAAGACTTCCCGGCTTTAGAAATGTATTTGATATCTGATTTTCAAAAATACGCCACCGGTTTTGAAGATTTCCCTGAAGATACAGTGGGCAATTATATTTTCCTTCCATTGGAGCAAACCCGGATGAGAAATATTTATGTCGATTCATGTTGGTTTATTGATCCGGTCATATTACCGGGAAAACGTATCCGGATGAAAATCAGGATCAGGAACTCTTCCTCATCCGACCTGGAAAAAATACCCCTGAAAGTGTACATTGATGAACAACAAAAGGCTGCTGCCGGAATCGATATAAAAGCCGGTAGCCAGGAAATATTTAATGTAAACTTTACAGTTAATCAGGCAGGCTGGCATTATGGTCTGGTCGAAATTGAGGACTATCCGATCACCTTTGATGACAATTTGTATTTTTCGTTTCAGGTGAGCCGGCACATCAATGTTTTGGAAATTCACAATGGCGTGAGCGGCGACCAACTCTCAGCATTTTACGGGTCCGACAGTGTGTTTCACCTTAAGCGGGTGAATTATCATAAAGTGGACTACAACCGGTTTTCAAATTATAACCTGATCATCTTAAACAGTATCCCCCAGATTTCATCAGGATTGGTAAGCCAGGTTTCCAGCTATTTATCGCAGGGTGGCAGTGTGTTTTTCATCCCTGATGACCGGGATGATTTTGAAGATGAAAATGAATTGCTAAGATCATTGAATGCCGGACGCATTGCATTATTGGATACAAATCAATCGAGGGTTGTGAGAATCAAATTACAGCATGAACTTTTCAGGGAGGCAATTACCAAAATTCCCGAAAACGCCAATCTCCCTGTCGTTCATAAGCATTTCCGGTATCGGTATAACGTGGCCTCCGGTGTAGAAGGATTGGTGAGTTTGTTGAATGGGGATGATTTTCTTTTGAAAAAGACGACCGGTCAGGGGCAGTTGTATATGCTTTCGGTGCCTTTAATGGAGGTTTACAGCAATCTTGCATCACATCCACTCTTCATCCCGATTATGTACGGCGTCGCTTTGTCAGGGAATGCCACCAACAAACTTTTTAATACTGTTGGTGACGACAAACTGGTTGATGCTGATATCCCTTCTGCTTCGATGCAGGAAAGTCCATTTAGTATTGCCCGTTTAAACGGGGATTATTCTTTTATTCCTGAACAGCAATTCATCAACGGAAAGTTGGAAATGAATATGCATGATGGCATTGTCAGCGATGGATTTTATAACCTGATGTTAAATGACTCGGTATGGCAGGTTTATGCGTTTAATTATAACCGCGATGAATCAAAAATGGAGTTTTTATCAGCGTCAGAATTGGATGAAGAATTAAGCAATACGAGCTTGAAGAATTACCGCTTAATAAATACCTCGAACAGTGGCTTTTCGGAAGTGATAAATGCCCTCCAAAAAGAGAGTGAATTATGGAAGCTATTTATTATCTTCGCACTCTTGATGCTGCTTGCCGAGGTTTTGGTGCTGCGTTTCTGGAAATAAGCGGCAGTTGATTGATGGTTCTCGACCTAGCCTGAATAAATGCACTTTTTTGTTGTATTATTGAAGAGAAAAACAGAGAACCGGCTACGCGGATTTGAGAATTGAAAAGAATGAGTGAACAGGGAGATTTACAAGAAAATATAAACGAGCAATCACCTTCCGTCGAAAACGAACACCACACGCTGCCTTTACGTGGCATGTACGAAAACTGGTTTTTGGATTATGCCTCCTACGTAATCCTCGAGCGTGCCGTTCCCGAAATCAATGATGGATTGAAGCCTGTGCAGCGCCGGATTTTACACGCAATGAACCGGCTGGATGACGGACGGTTTAACAAAGTGGCCAATATCATTGGTCATACCATGCAATTTCATCCGCATGGCGATGCCTCCATTGGCGATGCACTTGTTCAGCTGGGGCAGAAAGAAATATTAATTGATAGCCAGGGAAACTGGGGAAATACACTCACCGGTGATAGTGCCGCCGCGGCCAGGTACATCGAAGCAAGACTGTCAAAGTTTGCGAAGGAAGTTGTATTTAACCCGAAAACGACTGATTGGAAGGCCTCTTATGATGGCCGCAATAAAGAGCCTGTAACATTACCGGTAAAATTTCCATTGCTCCTTGCCCAGGGGGTTGAGGGTATTGCAGTTGGTTTGGCCTCAAAAATCCTTCCGCACAATTTCAATGAGCTGATTGATGCTTCGGTAAAGTATTTGAAGGGAAAAAGTTTCGAAATACTTCCGGATTTCCTAACCGCTGGTATGGCTGATTTTTCGAGATACAACGAAGGCCTTCGGGGAGGAAAGGTCAGGGTAAGGGCAAGGATCAGCCAGGTCGATAAAAAGACATTGACAATTACGGAGATACCTTTCACTACAACTACCACATCACTCATCGATTCAATCGTTGCAGCCAATGAAAAAGGCAAGATCAAGATTAAAAAAATCGATGACAATACGGCCGAAAATGTTGAAATAGTCATTCATCTGGCTGCCAATGTATCGCCCGATCAAACCATCGATGCGCTCTATGCTTTTACCAATTGTGAGGTGTCGATATCTCCCAACAATTGTGTGATACTTGACGATAAACCACAGTTCCTCCCGGTTCATGAAATTCTACGCCAGAACACAGATCATACTGTTGCCTTATTGAGAAAGGAGCTGGAGATCAGGCTTTATGAGCTGCATGAACAATGGCATCTGTCGTCGCTTGAAAAGCTGTTTATTGAAAAGCGGATCTACATTGAGATTGAAAAATGTGAAACCTGGGAGAGCGTTATCGAGACCATCGATAAAGGATTAAAACCGTATAAAAAGCAGTTTAAGCGTGAAATTACCCGCGATGACATCATCAGGTTGACGGAGATCAGGATCAAGCGAATTTCAAAATACAATTCATTCAAAGCCGATACGCTGATTAAATCAACCGAAGAAGAAATCGAAGAGGTGAAAAACCACCTCAATCATTTGATTGATTATGCGATAAATTATTTCAGGCAGATCAAGAAGAAATTTGGAAAAGGCCGCGAACGTAAAACGGAGATCAGGAGTTTTGATACCATTTCGGCAATTCAGGCTGCTGTTGCAAACCAACGATTGTATGTAAACCGGGATGAAGGATTCGCAGGAACATCGCTCCGGAAAGATGAGTTTGTTGCAGAGTGTTCAGACATTGACGATATCATCGTTTTTAGGGATGATGGAACTTTAATCGTGACAAAAATTGCACCCAAGGTTTTTATCGGAAAAAATGTATTGCACATCGCTGTATTTAAGAAGAATGATGTCCGCACGATCTACAACATGATTTACCGCGATGGCCGGCAAGGAAAATATTATGTAAAACGTTTCCCTGTAAAAGGGATAACGCGCGATAAGGAATATGACCTGACACGGGGAACGAAAGGAACCAAGGTGATGTACTTTACATCCAACCCAAATGGCGAAGCAGAGGTGATCAAGGTAAACCTGCGCCCTAAACCACGCATGAAAAAGACAACTTTTGACTTTGATTTTAGTGGGCTGGCAATTAAAAGCCGTGGTGTTAAGGGCAATCTGCTGACATCAAATTCGATCAAGAATATTCTCCAGCGCGAAGAGGGCGTTTCAACATTGGGCGCCCGCGACATCTGGTATGATGATACCGTAAGAAGGCTAAATACGAGTGAACGTGGTGAGTTTATCGGGGCATTTAAAGGTGACGACAAAATCCTTACCCTCTTATCGAGTGGTGAATTTAAATTGGTGGGTTATGATTTAAATGCCCATTTCGACGACAACATGAACTTTATCGGGAAGTACGACCCGGAAAGAATTATTACCGTGGTTTATGTTGATGGCGAGCGTGATAAATATTATATCAAACGTTTCGATATTTCCGAAAACCTCGTCAGCAACAAAAAGTATATGTTCATTCCTGAAAGCAAAGGAACGAAATTGGTGGTGTTCTCAATTGACTATCTCCCGCGACTGGAGATTGAGATCAGGTCGAAAAAAGGAAATGAAATCGAATACGAAGTAATTCCGCTGGCGGACTTTATTTCTGTAAAAAGTTACCGGGCCAAAGGAAAACGGCTATCTAATAAGGAAATTCAGAAGGTAAAATTGATTGAACCCTTGTCTTATGAATTGCCCGAAGAAAGTACTGTTGAAGAGGAACCATTGGAGGCTGACCAGGCAGTTGCAGAAAATGAAGCAACCACCGAAGAGGCAATTATCGAAACTTCAGATGCAAAGTCGAAAGCGCTGAAGGACAATAATGTTGACGAACAGCCGGAGAAGAAACAGACAAGTACAGATAACGCTTCAGATGATCCTGAAGATAACTCACAAATGGAGCTTGAATTTTAACCCGGAAGCAGGTATTATACCAAATTAACCCCAAAATGACGCATATAAATCGTTTATTTTCCGCTGTATTGGCGTTACAAAAATGTTCCGTCCGTACGGATGCAAAAGTTTTTTGCCTAAATACAGCTAAAAATATTCCAATTTCTTTATACATCATTTTGAGATCAAATTGGTATTATTCCCCAACCATCTCTCCAACGTAATGCAATACCACCCGGTTTGTAATACCCCGTTTTGAAATAGGACTGCTTGCCACCACCACAACAGGATCTCCCTCTTTGGCCCATCCATTTTCAATCAGCATTTTATTCAGGCTGCCAATAAATTTGCTGCCCGATTTGGGTTGTTTCATATAAACAGGCGTTATACTGTAAAGCAGCGACATTTGTTGAAGCCTTTTGATATTTTCTCCGCAGGCAATAATTGGTATTTGTAGTTTTTGCTGAGACAAGAACACCGAACTTCCTCCCGAATGCATCCAGGTAATGATAAACTTGACATTCATGTCTTTAGCCATCATGGCAACGCCTCTTGCCATAGCCGCTTTCCGTTTTAAGAGGCCTTCGTAGGGCACAAATATACCGCGGTGTGCAAACTCGCTTTTGATATATTCGTGGGTTTTTTGTGCAACCCGGCTCATCATTTTTACTGTTTCTACAGGATATTTTCCGACTGCAGTTTCACCACTCAACATCACTGCATCCGCACCATCGATTATCGCATTGGCCACGTCGGAAACTTCTGCCCGGGTAGGTACCGGTTCGTTGATCATGCTTTGTAACATTTGTGTAGCGACAATAACAGGTTTCATTTTATGCCTGCACATGCTGATGATTTTCTTCTGTGAAATGGCCACTTCGGCTAAATCCATTTCTACCCCTAAATCGCCACGTGCCACCATAACGCCATCACTTTCTTCAAGTATTTCTTCGAGGTTATCTATGGCTTGCGGTTTTTCGATTTTGCTGATGACAGGAATATAATTATCCTCAAAACTAGTTGAAAATCCAAGGTCGCCACCTGTTATATCCAGACCTTCGGGCCTGACGCTTAATTCGGTCAATCGCTTTTTAAGCACCCTGACGTCTTTCGCTGATCTTACAAAACTTAAGGCCAGGAAATCAAAATTTCTTTTTACCGCGTATTCCACACATATAAAATCTTTTTCAGTAAGCGATGGCAAAGAAAGTTTACTGTCGGGCAGGTTAATGCCTTTAGCGGAAGTCAGTAAATTGCCAACAACAACTTTGCAAGCTAGGTAAGCATCTTTCCCTGATCCGGTTTTGCTAACACACTTCAGTTCGATGTTTCCATCGTCGATTAATATTTTTTCGTTGGGTTTAACCTCCTCAATAAATTGCGGATAGGTTGTGGAAAAAGTATTTTCATTGTCCGGAGAACCACCCGTTACCTGTTTTTTTATAAACCGGATTTCATCCCCTTTTTGCAAATTTATACCGTTAGGAATTACTTTTCCGAACCTTATTTTCGGCCCCGAAAGATCACCAATGATGGCAACATAGATGCCAGTTTGTTTTGATGCTTCCCGGATGTTTTGAATCAATTTGTCATATTCTTCAAAGGAGCCATGAGAGAAATTAACCCTAAATACCCTTACGTTGGCTTCAATCAATTCTTTGATTATTTCGAGTGAACCGGATGCCGGCCCTAAAGTAGCGATGATCTTGGTCATCAGGAAAGATTGGGTCTTCATAATCGATTGGTTTAATGAGGTGTCAAATTTAAAATTACAGATGATAAAGTTTTAAAGGCATTAAACTAAGATGCTAACAAACAATTGCGGACAATTTACATATTTTAGAGAAATGCCAACGTATTTAGCATGCTGAAAAGTAATTACAATAAAGATTTGCAATTATTCTTGTTTATTCTTTGTGTCACTTTGTGATTCTTTGAGCAACTTTGTGTAATAGCTGTTTCACAGAGAGCCACAAAGAAGACACTGAGTTTCACAGAGAAAGCCTATTATTAACCTTGAATTTCTGACACCTATTAGTCACTGAAATATTAGTCAGGATCGATTATAGCCAACAGTTCTCCCAGCATCATTGCTGTGGCGCCCCAGATGATTTCATCTTCGACGAAATAACAAGGCACATCCACCAGTTTTCCCAATCGGTGATGAATGGTTTTCGTAGTTTTTGTGCCGGGATTTAGCAATTCCTCCAGTTTAACTTCAAGTATTTTATCGACTTCATTATTTCCTTTTAGAGGAGGTCGTGCAGGGCAGTAGCCCACAATTGGATAAACATCAAAATTTGACGGCGGAATATGAAGTTTTGACAAAACGCCCAGAATAGAAACACTGGAAGGTTGAATGTTTACCTCTTCCCAGGCTTCACGCAAAGCAGTGTCTTCAAAACTTGCATCTTCCTTTTCAACCCGTCCCCCCGGGAAAGCGATTTGACCGCTGTGAACACTATTATCAACCGGTCGCTTTATAAAAACAAGTTTGGTTGTTTTGACATCAGGATAAAAAAGGACTAAAACGGCACTTTGATGGACGTCACCTTTATGATTCCATCTGCTCAACTCTTCCTGCCTGGTTTTGGGTGCCATTGATAATTGCGCTTCGATACCCGGCAGTGAAGCCGTATTCAGGCTGTTTTTTAAATGATCGATGAGGAAAGTAAATTCAAGCATGGGTTTGCAAAAATAGAAAGAGTTTGAAATTCCGGTTGAAAAAAATGGTCAGATTAAAGTGATTGCTTCTTGTTAAATTAAAAACTTCAAATTATTGAATGCCTCGATGCAATAATTATTAATTTTGTTTGGAAGGATTCATGTGATGGGTATAGAAGAAAAAAGATCATTTTCTGCTGAACTGGAAGAGAAACAGGATGTATTAAAATCGCTGATTCTCTACAACGACGAGGTGAACACCTTCGATTTTGTGATCAGCACATTAATTGAGGTTTGTGAGCATGAACCATTGCAAGCTGAAAATTGTGCATGGATTACGCATTACCGCGGAAAATGCAATGTAAAAAAAGGTCCGTTGGACGACTTGAAGCCCCGCTACAATGAAATGACAAACAGAATGCTCACTGTTGAAATAAAATAAACCCATGTGGACAGTTATCATCATACTTATTCTTGTAGGCATCCTGGTGCTGCTGATTGAGATCCTGGTAATCCCGGGATCGGGCGTAGCGGGGATCATTGGTTTTGGGTTGATGGTAGCGGGTATTTGGCTTGCATACACCAGGGAAGGGGCATATGCCGGGCATATAGCCCTCGGCGTGACTTTGGGGGTAAGCGTTATTGGTTTGTTGCTG
>JAUXBM010000182.1 GCA_030619415.1 Chlorobiota bacterium | reverse complement strand
TACATTGTCTGAACCATCACAGTTGGCATGTTGATATCAGGATACAATTCTTTAGGTAAGGTCACATAAGAAAAGGTCCCGAATGAGATGATGGCCAGGAAAATAAGGTAAACCGTGTTTTTATTGTTTAGCGCCCAGTTCGAAAGAAAAAAACTTCTTATCACCTGTTTATCTTTATTGTTATCGTTTTCCATGTTTAAGAGTAAATTGTTTTTTTAGAAACCAATGCAAATCCACAGGTGTAATTAACCAGCAATTTGAATAAATGCACCATCAGAAACATTACTATAACCGTCCGTAATTATCTCGTCATCCAAAGACAGACCTGAGACTACTTCAGTTTGATCCTGGTAAGCTTTTCCAACTTGTATATACTTCTTTACCGATATCATGTTATTTCCATTTTTTTCGGCAATGTAAAGGTATGAACCCACCAAATCCTCTCTGATAATCATTGACGGCACCACTATACTGCCCGTGCTGTTGTAATCATTAATTTTGATATTGGCCAGGAGGTTTGGCTTTAATTTGCCATCCCTATTTTTGATTTTTATTTCAACCAGAAATGTTCGGTTTTGCTTGTTAATTACATTTCCAATTCTGGTTACCGAATTCTCCAGAACCAGGTTTGGATAAGATGGGAAAGTGATTGATACCTTATCACCCTTTTTTATAACCGATAAATGAGATTCTGATAATTTAGCAGTCACATAAAGGTTTTCAAGATCGACGATCTGCATCAATTGCATACCTGGTGAGGCCAGTTCACCTTGTTTTAGCATAATATTCTCCACAATGCCATTAATGGGTGACCGAATAATTGACATATTATGTTGTTCCTGTAAAGTAGCCAGTCTATTCTGTAGGTTTTCATAATTGTTCTTGGCCTCAAGGTATTGTCTTTCCGAACCGATATTTTTATCCCAAAGTTCTTTTTGCTTGTCGAACAATATTTTGGCGAGGTCTAATTGGGTTTTCACCTCTTCAATATTTTTGTCAATGAGGCTTGTATTGAGTTTCGCCAACAATTGCCCTTTCTTTACTTTCTGCCCTTCAACAACCTTAACCTCTGTAATTTGTCCGCTAACTTCAGGACTGATGAAAGCTTCGTTTATAGCTTCAACTTCACCTGTTGCTGTAAAAAACTTTGAAAAAGGCTTCATGCTTACTTGCTGGGTACGCACTTTGAGTGCATTATTGGTTTTGCCGTTTTCGTCACTATTTTTGGGAAGTTCCGACTCAAGATCAGCGATCTTCTGATTTAGTTTTGCAACTTCATCCTGGTATTTACTTATCTGACTTTTAACTTTATCGTTATCTTGTCCGCTGTTGCAGGCAAAAAGAAAACCACTTAGTAATGTCAATACAATCAGTTTTTTCATCTGGATATTTATTTCAATTTGTCAATATTTTGTTCTAATATTTTTCTTCCTTTTTCGCTTACGATACCGTAAATATGGTAGGTAAACATTTCTTTAAAAAACGCTTTTGTCATGATTTCTTCATGATTGAAAATGCCCGAATTTATAAATGCTTCAACCCGCATGAGGTTTAAGCGGGCAATAATTTTCTCATTCAGGTCATCACGGTATAAACCTTCTGATTTCCCTTGGATTAAATTAGCCAGTACGCTTTCATAAATCCCTTTTCTTTTTTTATCAAGAAAGCTGTTGTGAATTTCGGGATAATACTTTTTCAGATCATAAATGAGGGAGGGATTGTGTTCCTTGATCATTCTCATTTGTAAATCATAATAATTCAACATCTGATCGATGGCATTTGTTGATTTATCAATGGCTACTTTGTGTTCCTGTGTACGTCGTTGCGATTCACAGTCGAGCGCAGCACTTATAAGTTCTGATTTATCATTAAAATACTGATAAAGTGTTTTTTTTGAAATGCCAAGTTCCCTGACAACATCATCCATGGTAACACTACGGATACCATATTTATTGTAAAGCGCACAGGCCCTCTCGGCTACTTCCAGTCTTTTGTCTCTCATCATTACGGGTTAATTGATTTGGTTAATAATCTTTCAAGTTCTTGTCCTGCTTTCAGTAAGGCCCTGCCGGATTCAATAAAAGTCTTTTCTGATTGCAGGAATTGATTCTGGGTATTCAGGATATCGATACTGCTTGCCATCCCTTCCGAAAACTTAATACTTGTGGTCTTAAATATTTTTGCTGCCACTTTCCTGCTTTTATCCCTGTTCTGGTAAACTGTGAAAGCATTAAAGTATTCGTTCAAGGCAGTTTGATATTGAAGGTCCAGGGTTATTCTTAACTGGTTTTGCTGCACACCTATTTGTTCATAGGCAATTTGAGCCTGTTTCACTTTTGCCTTACGCTCCCCACTCGACCAAATTGGCACTTTAAGACTCACTCCAAAAACCGAACTTTTGTACCACGTTTCATTTGTATCGAAAAAATTCCAGGTATTGCGCTGTGCATTGGCTTGCAAATTGATGGTTGCTGCAAGGGTGGGTTGATAGGCCGATTTTTCCAGCTTAACCTGCATAAACCTGATTTCCCTGGTCTTTTGAAGCGAAACATAATCCACATTTTCGTTATAATCGAAAACCTGACTGATGATCTCCGAGTTTTGTCTTTTATCGATCAGTCCCGACATTTCGTCTTTCAAGACCACGGAATCCGTAATGTCGAGTCCCAGGAAGAACTTTAAATAGGCGTGTGCAATTGACATTTGGTTGTTCAGATACACTTTGGATGCTTCAAGATCGGCAACGAGTAACTCAAGCTGGTCAACATCAACATCCTCGGCAAACCCGACCTCGTATGTCAATCGTGTTTCCTCGGCAATCGAACGGGTAACTTTGAGCGTAGTGTCGATCACGCGCAATTGCTCTTCGGTTGACAACACATCGTAATACGAGTCGGCTACTTGTTGTGTAACGGCCACCTTATCCTTGAAGAAATCTACATTCGCCCTGTCGAGAAAGAGTTTTGAAGTTTGTAAACCAACAATATATTTCCCGCTGTACAATAACTGTGAGACATATAGCCCGGCATTCATGCTGTATTTTGTACCGAATTGGATTTCAACATCTTCACCCGGCGTCCCAAAAAATTCGCCTGGAATCAAGCTGGTCGGTAAGGCAATGTTGTCAGCATAATCAAGTGCCCCGTCAATTTGCGGTAATCCATAAGAAGTGGCCTCCTTCATTTGATACCTGGCAGCTTCTATGTTCTTTTCAGAGTAAATGACCTCGTAGTTGTTCTGCATGGCATAATCTATGGCTTCCTTTAGCGAAAACTCATAAGTTTTCTGGGCCATTGAGGCAGTAGTTGTAAAAATGAATAAAATTGCAGTTACTACGCTGAATATTAATTTCATGGTGATTGAATATCTAATGTTCATTGAGAATTGGACGGCAAATATAAATAAATATAAACCACGGAAACTATTTGCATGTCAAAAGTTTCTTGGGTTTTTGTTAAAAAACATTAAACAGTATTGAGGAACAATTGAGGTGTATCGTTGTTCATTGACGAAGAAATTGTTTTGAGTCTGAGATTGACTATTTGCAGTTGCTGTTTAAAAGCCTGTCAGTGAGGACGCGTTCTTTTGATTTATTGCTTTTCTTTTGTGACCTCTTCATTTGCTTCATGCTTTGCTTGGCCTGCTTCGATTGTATTTTGTTGTGCTGCTTGATTGCCTGCCGGTACTCTTTTTCAAAATCATTCTCCATTCGGCGTTGTGCCTTTTCTGCCTGTTTAACTTCTTTGGAAACTTTTTCGCTGCCTTTACAGGAATAAAGCGCCATGGTTATGCTAAAAAGGATCACTAAGAGAATCTTTGTATTTTTGCCGAAATTTTTCACAGCCCACAAAATTAGCAGGTTGATAACAACTTATCGATTAAGTAACAAAATATTTTCACTTTAATTGCGTTTTGGAGCATATTTCATTATTTGAATAGATGAAAATCGGAACAGTCATATCATTGTTATTAATCATTTTCCTTGTAACAGGCATTTCCTGTAACAAAAATGGGAATGAAAACCCCAATATACCCAAGGTTAATATTAATTTAACGGTTGACCCTAACTCCACATTTTTTTTAGAATTAAATGCAGTTGGAGGATGGATGTATCTTGATGAAGTTCCGGGTATGTATATCCCTTACCCAAGTCGTGGTGTTATTGTTTAC
>JAUXBM010000041.1 GCA_030619415.1 Chlorobiota bacterium | reverse complement strand
GGAATTGCCGCCAACCAGGTTACTAATCCAGTTCCCCGGGATGATACCGGCTAGTTGGGTGTTGTCATGCGTTGAACCCAGCAAAAAGCCGGCAACGATAACTCCGAGGGCTAAAAGAGGCATAATCTGTTTAGTAAAATCCCAACTAGAAAGTGTCCACTCCTTGTTCTCACCCCCATCCAAAAGGGTAATTATGCTGAGTGCGGCCATGCCTACAACCATAGGAACAAGTGGGCTTGAGCTGATCATTGCACTAACCGCAGTTGCGAGTGCTCCGCTTAATACCCACCACCATTTGATCTTGAGAATTTGAATGAGTGAATAAATGAGTAAAACTCCGAATACTGAAGTGATATACCATTTGTTGACCCACAGCCAAAAAAGCAAACCGCCGTCATTTTCAGGCTTACCCCAATTAGCAAAAACAAGGATTAAGACCAGCGTGAAGAAGTGAAAAGCTGTCTGCCACATTGGGCGCTTTTCTTCGGGCATAATGAAATTCATTTGCTCTTCAGCTTTTATTTTTTCTTCCTTTCTGTAAATGAATGACATAACCAAACCAATCACCACACTAAAAATAACAGCACCGATGACCCTCGCAACTCCCATTTCAAACCCTAATATATTGGCGGTAAGAATTATGGCAAGAATGTTTATCGCAGGTCCTGAATAAAGAAAAGCAATTGCAGGTCCCAAACCGGCTCCCCGCTTATGAATACTTGAAAATAGTGGTAAAATGGTGCATGAGCAGACGGCTAAGATTGTCCCTGAAACTGCAGCAATTGAATAGGCAACCCATTTTTTAGCCTGCGCTCCAAAATATTTTAATACCGATCCTTCGCTGACAAATACTGAAATAACCCCGGCAATGAAAAAAGCAGGCAATAAACACAGGATGACATGCTCTTGTGCATACCAGCGTGTAAGATCCAATGAGGCTTCAACAGCTTCCTGGAATTTCAGGTTTTCCAGAGGCATAAAAAAAGCCATTAGAAAAAATAGAACGATCCAGAAAAGTATTTTTATCTCATGCTTCCACTCCATGTTTTAGCACTTTGCAGAGTTGTTTTTCCGCGATTTATAAATTTAACAAAGCCTGTATATAAATGATATAGATGTAGTAAATACCAATTGCGATAAATAGAACAGCCACTATTTTTCTAAACCATTTTTCAAAACCCTTTACTTTATTGTAAACACTTCCAACCCCGGAGATAGTGAAGGCGATAAGCCAGGCGAACAATATAACAGGGATACCTGTGGCCAATGCAAATGCAATTGGCAATAGAATCCCTTCTGAACTATTAATTGTCAGTGGAATGAGCATGCCAAAATAAAGCACTCCGCTATAAGGGCAAAATGCAAGTGCAAAAACAAAACCAAGCAGAAATACATCCCAATAACGGGAAAACCCTCTTTTCCCCATTTTATCGGTTAAACCGGAAAGTCCAGGGAAATTAATTTTTATTATTTCAAGCATGAAGAGGCCAATTAGAATCAATAAGGGGCCGATTAACTTTTCGCCATAGACTTGAAAAAAACTTTTAAGCGCAAACTGATCTGCACCATATAAAAGAATGAGTGCAAGAAGAGTGTATGAAAAAGTCCGGCCCAGTGTGTAAACAATTCCGTTGACGAAAACCCGGTTCTTGTTCTCGATATCCTTACTGATAAAACCTACAGCCGTGATATTGGTAGCCAGGGGGCAAGGGCTGATCGCCGTCATTAAACCCAGAATAAACGCTGTTAGCAATGGAAAGGAGGTGCTTTCCATTAAGTTTGTTAGATACTCCACCGCTTGGGGTTATATTGTGCCAATAGTCTTTTTGATCTTTTCTTTAAGCTTATCGGGATTGGTACGGGCGTACATAAACGCATCATTGGTCAAATCTTTTTTCTTCCCGTCAATTACAATAAGAAGTGTTTGACCTGAGACATGAAGTTCCCTGGCAATGGATTTATTGGTATCATCTTCGATGTTCATCGACTGGAATGTAACCGTGCCTGATTTCATCTGTTCAGGGTAATATTCTTCGAGTGCTGATTTTGTAACATCCTCAACTGCCTGGCATGTAGCACATCGGCGCGTGTTGTGAAAATAATACACTTCCACTGTACTGTTTGAAATCTTCTGTTTCTCTTTTACTTGCTGTTCATCCTGAGCCTGGACTGAGAATAATAAAGTCATGAAAAAGAGACCGACTAAACTAATTTGAAAACTTTTCATTTGGTTTGATTTATTGGGTTAGCATCGATTTTAATTCTTTTAAAGATGGAATGCGGCCACTGATTACTACTTTTTCGTCAATCACAAGACCAGGAGTACGCATCACACCATATTGCATGATTTTTATAATGTCCTCCTCCTTTGTCACAGTGGCATTTAAACCCAATTCATTAACTGCCTCAAGGGTGATTTTTTCAAGAGATTTGCATTTCGAACAAGCTGTTCCTAATACTTTTATTTCCATAATGTTGTGTTGTCCGTTCGTTATTCGTAAAAATACGAACAAAGATTTGTAAAAAAAATTTTAATCACCAAGAAATTTCTGATAAAAATTTCGTGCTTCCTTCCAATTTTCTCTATTCAAACAATATTTAATTTTTGGTGCCTCCGTCTCGCCTTGAATAAGACCTGCATCTTTCAACTCCTTAAGGTGTTGAGAAAGAGTAGATTTAGCAATAGGCAATACTTCGCTTAAGTCGCCACTGTAACAGCAAGATTGCTTCGATAGGGTATCGAGGATATACATGCGGATGGGATGCCCCATTGCCTTGGCGTATCTCGCAAACTTTTTTTGATCCTCGGTAATGACTTCTCTTAACTTCAATTCATTCGTAATATTACGAACAAAAATAGTTAATAAAACGATTTAACAACAACTTTTATCTTGCTGAACAGGAGGGCAAGGGACAGTTCCATAGGAACAGAAAACACAACAATCACCTTCCAATGGTTTTATGGTACTGTGACAACATTCGCATTCATAGAAATATTGGCAGGCATCGGTAGGCATGATTTCTTCTTTTTGGTGTCCACAGGATGGGCAAGTGATTATCGAATTTAAAACAATTTCCATTTCTATTTTCTTTTAAAAACAGCCCAGATAAAATTTT
Source organism: Chlorobiota bacterium (assembly GCA_030619415.1). GTDB lineage: Bacteria > Bacteroidota > Bacteroidia > Bacteroidales > F082 > JAADID01. The sequence continues at coordinate 6,921 of JAUXBM010000041.1, read as the reverse complement.
GAGGATTTCCGGAAGGCGTTGTATGAACATCATCGAAGCACTCGATTAAGTGGAATTTATCACGAAAAAATTCACACAAACTTTCTTCACAATATTGTGTAATTGAAAGTCCACTGCAGTTTTTGGGGCCGGTTAGCGAAAAGGTTCCAAGTATTAAATAGCCGCCATGAACGATGCTTTTTGCAGCCACTTCAGCGTAATTTTTTACTTCACCATCTTCAATCAGAAAATGAAACACAGCCCGGTCATGCCAGGTATGATAAGATTGGCCGGTGGAAAAATGTATGATGTCTGATTTTATCCAGTTTACCTTTTCCGCATTATCACCAAACCTGTTTTTACTTCTCTCAATTGCCTTCAGGGAGATATCCAGAACACTCAGGTTAGAATAACCCAGGTTAAACAGAATTCGGGTCAAATGTGAATTTCCACCACCAACATCAATTATTGGTAACTTTTTATCTGGGGAATATTTCTGAACCAGTTTAAGAGATGTTTCCGGATTTTCCTGGAACCAACCCACATCGTGATCGGTTTTCGTTTCATAAACATTTTCCCAATGTTGTTTCCTTTTCATTCCCACAAACATATTACTTAATCCAAACCGTTTTAATATTCACAAACTCCTTAATTCCAAAATGAGAAAGTTCGCGGCCATAGCCTGATTGTTTAGTTCCACCAAAAGGCAAACGGGGGTCTGACTTAGTCATTCCATTAATAAAAACCGCGCCTGCATCGATCTGTGCTGCCATCTTTTCTGCCAGTTCTACATCCTTTGTCCAGATGCTGGCTCCCAAACCAAAAGGAGTATCGTTGGCAATGCGAACGGCGTCATCAGCATTTTTTGCAGGGATCACTACCGATACCGGGCCGAAAGTTTCTTCGTCATAAACCGGCATTCCTTTCTTTACACCCGTTAGCAGCGTAGGATCATAAAATATTTCATCGACCCTTTTTCCTCCGGTAATAAGTTTTGCTCCCATTTTTACGGATTTAGAGACTTGTTTTTCAATTTGTTCCAGCAGGTCGCGGCGGGCCATGGGTCCCATTTCGGTTTCTTCCAGCATCGGGTCACCCAGCTTCATGTTTTCGAGCAGGGATTTTTGCTCTGCAACAAAATCATCGAATACAATTTCTTCAACGATAAATCGTTTTGCCGAAATACAAACCTGTCCTGCATTCAGCATGCGTGAACACATCCCGGTTTTGCAGGCATTGTTTAGTTCGGCATCTTGTAAAACGATATAAGGATCGGAACCACCCAGTTCCATAACACTTTTCTTCAGATATCTGCCCGCCTGCGATGCCACAACACGACCGGCCCTTTGACTCCCGGTTAGCGTAACACCTTGAATGTAAGGGTGTGCTACTACTTTTTCAGACTGTTCAACCGAAATGATGAGGTTGCTTAAAACAGCTTCCGGAAATTCAGCTTCTCTAAAAAGATGCTCAATGGCAACTGCACAGCCAAAAACATTAGGGGCATGCTTCAATACAACCGTATTGCCCGCCATAATTGTCGGAACAGCAAATCGGAGCACCTGCCAGAACGGAAAATTCCAGGGCATAATGGCATAAACAACACCAATTGGATCAAACCGAACATAACTCACAGTCGCATCAGAAATTGCTCCCTGGGTTTCAAGCATTTCCTCAACATGTTCTGCATAATAATCACACAACCAGGCACATTTTTCAATCTCTGCAACCGACTCATTAATTGGTTTTCCCATTTCCAGCGTAATGAGTCTGGCCAGTTCGGTTTTTTTTTCTTTGAGTTTTTGCGATAAGTTGAAGAAGAAGCCAGCTCTTTCTTCAATACTTAAAAGTTTCCATCCGCGAAAAGCATCGTCGGCCTTTTCAATGATCCGGTGGATCTCCTTTTCGCTATTCTGGCTAAACTCGTTTATCACTTTTCCGGTGAAGGGATTGATGCTTTGAAACATACTTACAGGTTTTTCACAAAGATATGTCTTATCCGAAGGGTTTCATTAATTTTACGGCTTTTTAGCACCTCTAAAATTAAATAAACAGCACTCCATGAAAAAGATATTTATCATCGTTTTATTGGCATCAATGAGCCAGTTTTTAATCGCACAAAATGCGTTAATGCAAATGATGCCTTACGAGATCAGGCAAGCCTATCAAAATGGTACACGGTCAATTTCGGGGAACCCAGGTGTTAATTATTGGCAAAACCATGCATCCTATAAAATTCAGGCGGAATTGTTGCCACAGGAGAGTGTATTAAAAGGAGAGGAAACGGTCACTTATTTCAATAACAGTCCCGATACACTGAAAAATATTGTTGTGCGACTTTACCCTGATATATATAAAGAAGGTAACGCCAGGCAGTTTTCGATGGGTGCTGATGCTATAAATAAAGGTACAGAAATTGAATGGCTTAAAATAAACGAACAGGAAATTGACATTGATAATTCACGTGAAGTAAGGCGTACTCCAACAAATTTAATTATCACATTGAAGGCTCCATTGGTGCCGGGCGATTCTCTTTTATTTGAAGCAAAATGGCAATATGAAATTTCAGCATTGCGACCGATTCGCACCGGTAACTATGGCAACAATAAGTTTTTTGTTGCATACTGGTACCCTCAGATTGCTGTTTATGATGATATTGATGGCTGGGACAAGATCGATTATTTGGGGGCAGTTGAGTATTACAACGATTTCAACGATTACGAGGTGGTCATCAAAACACCCGGTGATTTTATGGTTTGGGCTACCGGAACGCTTGAGAACGAAAAAGAAATTTATTCGAAACATGTAATAAAAGCACTGGCAGAAGCCCGTCGGTCCGATGAGGTGATGAATATTTTTACCGCCGGGGATTGCAAGAAAGGAAAGGTGCTGGTTAAAAACAACAACAGTTGGAAGTTTACAGCAAGCCATGTTCCCGACTTCTCGTTTGCTTCCACCACATTGGTTAATTGGGATGGTTCGTCACTTATTGTGGATGAACAAACAGGTAGGAGGGTATTCGTTGATGCCGTTTATGCTGACAGTTCCCGAACTTTTGAGAAAACTGCTGATTGGGCAAGAAAGAGCGTTGAATATTTGTCGTTTAAATGGCCAGGTTTTCCTTTCCCTTACGAACACATGACCACTTTTAATAATGGCAGAATGGGCGGAGGAATGGAAACACCCATGATGGCCAATAATGGCGACCCGGAAAATCCTGCAAACGCTGCGGGTACTGTTTTTCATGAAATATCGCATACCTATTTTCCTTTTTTCATGGGAACAAATGAGCGCAAATATGCATGGATGGATGAAGGATGGGCTGCCAACCTGCCAATCGGGTTTATGGATGAATATTTTCCTGACCGGAATTACCTCGAACGTTTTGTGGGTAGTTTTGAGCATATGAATGGCAAAGAAAGAGAAATGACTCTGATGGTATTATCCAACGGTTTAGGTAGTTACGACGGTTACCGCATACATGCTTACGTCAGGCCGGCACTTGCTTACCATTTTTTGCGGGATGCTTTGGGCGATAGTCTTTTTAAAGTGGGCCTGATGCGTTACATTGAAAACTGGAATGGAAAACATCCTGTGCCATTCGATTTTTTTAACTGCTTTGTGAACGCATCGGAACAAAGATTGTTGTGGTTTTTTAAACCCTGGTTTTTTGACAAGGCTGTGGCTGATCAGGGAATTAAAAAGGTGACAATGGATAATAAGATGGTCATTGAAAATTATGGTGGCTTGCCTCTGCCAATTGTTCTTGTTTGTGAGTATGAAGATGGAACAACCGAAACTTTCAGGGAAAGAACTGCGGTCTGGGCTACAGGCGATCATGCAGTGGTATTACAAGCAAATCCTGATAAAAAATTGATTAAAATTGTACTTGGTTCGGATAGGATACCTGATGTTAACAGGGAAAATAATATAATTTTGCCCGAATATGATTGACGCAACAGATCATAGCGTAATTTTGTCCTTCAAATAAAACCTTTAGAAATGAAAATATATACACTGCTTTTCGCCTTTGTAACAGTCCTGGGATTCCAGTCACTGGCACAGATAGCGCCTGATAAATACTATGTTCAGTTTACCGATAAGGATAACTCACCTTATTCAATTAGCAATCCTGAAGAATTTCTTACGCAACGTGCACTCGACAGACGTGAGGCTCAGAATATTGATGTAGTTGAGAACGACATTCCCGTAAACCCTCAATATCTTCAAGGGGTTGCTGATGTTGGGGTTCAACTGCTTTTCGCCACCCGCTGGATGAACGGCGTAACGATCTACACGACTGATGAATCATTGCTGCAGGACATCCTGGATTTGCCTTATGTGCAGGATACCAGGGCGTTGAGTTATATAGAATCGCCCGGTAAAAAAGCATTTTACGAGAATGAATTTTATGGTGAAGAATTGAAACCTTCAAATGTTGAAAAAAGTGCTCTGCGGTCTGACCTTGATTATGGAGAGGCTGATTTTCAAATCGATCAAATCAATGGTATTCCATTGCACGATGCTGGATTTCAAGGTGAAGGAATGGTGATTGCTGTTTTAGACGCTGGGTTTACCGGTGCAGAAGTTCACCCGGTATTCGACAGTCTGTGGGCAAACAACCAAATACTCGGAACAAAGGATTTCGTTTATGTCGGTGGCAATGTATTTACAGAAAGCGGTCACGGAAAAGCCGTCTTATCGTGCATGGGTGCGAATCAGCCAGGTGTGATGATTGGTACTGCGCCTCAAGCAGACTACTGGTTGTTGCGATCAGAAGAAACAAAAGATGGCAGTGAGAATGTAATTGAGGAATTTAACTGGGTTTCAGCTGCTGAGTTTGCTGACAGTGTGGGTGCAGATGTTATAAATAGCTCACTGAGTTACGTTGATTTTGATATTCCAAAATGGGACCACAGTTATGAAGATTTGGACGGAAATACCGCGGTGGCTACCATTGGTGCTGATATTGCTGCAAGTAAAGGTATTCTGGTTTGCAACAGTGCCGGTAACTCAGGAAATGGTAGTTTTCCATGGAATGGAGCTCCTGCCGATGGCGACAGTGTATTGTCAGTGGGTGCGGTTGGTACCGACAACCAGCGCGTAGGCTTCAGTTCAATTGGTCCTACAGCTGATGGCCGTATCCGGCCTGTGGTGATGGCATTGGGATATGGAACTGTTGTTGCTGAAGGAACCAGTGGTATTACCTGGGGAAGCGGAACCTCCTTTTCTTCGCCGGTAATTGCCGGGATGAGCGCCTGTTTGTGGCAGGCAAACCCCAACATGAAGGTGATGGAAATTTACGAGGGTTTGAAAGAAAGCGGATCTTACTTTGATAATCCGGATAATTTTATGGGTTGGGGGATACCTGATTATCAAAAAGCGAACTCCATTTTAACAACCATTGAATACCAGTTTGATCAAACAGGAAATATGGCAACCGTCTGGCCCAATCCTTTCACAGATGATGTGAATATAAAATTATATATAGCGACCCAGGGTCAGGTACGGTTTGAGCTATTAAGTGCCTCGGGTTCAGTGATAACCTCGCTTACGGCTGACTTTTCCTCTAACAATGGTCAGGTTGATTTTGATAAGCTCTCTAAATTACCAAAAGGTGTCTATTTCCTAAAAATTACTGCTGAAGAGTGGGTAGAAGTGAAGCGTATTGTGAAGCAATAGTTGATGGCAAGATAGTATACTTCCTGTTTACCAAAATTGTAGGATTTTCACTAAATTTCATATTAGTAAGGCGTTAAGTGCCCCTGTGCAGCAATAAATCAAAAGATCATACCAATGTATGAAGATCACAGCGAAAGATTCTTAAAACGCATTAAAATGACTGCTTTTTTGAAGTGAGACCTTTACAAAACTTCTTAAAATGGTCTTTCTAAACGCAGTGAAGAATCCTAACATTCTGAAAAACTGAGATGTAAAGATCCTTCATTTCAATCAGGATGACAGAATAGGGTGTTTTGCAAAGGTCTCGAATTGTCAGTCAATTTTTTACTGTTTTTTGTAAAGCTGTCCTTGAATTTGAATTTCCTTGCATCTATCTTGTTTTAGTCGTTTGATTTTGCCCAGTCCTCAAAATAAGTATCAAGAGGGTGAAATTTCAAATTTGGATCAATTTTAGCATCAAACTCAATTTTGCGATTTTTGCTTTAAGTGCAAAATTCCAAAATTAACTTTTGACAAGTTTTCAAAATTTTCGAATTTCTTTTTACAAATTGACTTGTCTCCATTTTAAAATAATAATTGATTCATTTTTTGGGTTCAGTAAAAATCATTTTGAAGAAAACGAAAATGATAAATCCCGGTTTTTGAGAGATAGAGTAGGGGGAGAAACGACACCTAAAAAGCAAGGTAGGACTCCTCTGCATCAGCCAGGATTTTCATCAAGTTTAAGCTGTTTTTTTACGCTTTATTAGGCGACTGGAGGCGTAGAAATGGATTATTATACAAAAGTAACCTAATACATACGTGTTACAAATGTATAATACATCAAATGTATAACCTTGAATAACAGGAAAGTATAATCGATTAGTAATGTATAAATTCAAATCACTAATTACATGTGTATACAAACTTTTCAGAAAATAATCCTTTTGTTAAATAATTATATATACTATTAATATCCAGTAGAATAAATCCTAGTATCTATATTTTACATTAGTTATATTTTGGTAGCATATAGCGAGAATTGAATATGGATAGATTATAATTAATAATCAGTATTACAAATAGTAATATATATTAAACTATAATAAGCTTTAAATAAAATAAAGTTTACAAATGTATAAAGAGTTACAGTGTTAATTAGTTTACAATGTTAAATCATATTTGTTATATTTGTAAACAAATTGGCAACTTATGATTGATCGTATAAAAATGCTGATGACCAATAAAAAAGTCTCAGCAACGAAATTTTCTGAGGAGGTC
>JAUXBM010000234.1 GCA_030619415.1 Chlorobiota bacterium | reverse complement strand
ATTCGACGATCGAAAACATTTTGTTCTTTGTAAACATAACTGTCGAATAATCGCTTCCAGAACAATTCATCATAGCTCAGCCTTGCTGCAGAATTGAATTCGTTAAAAACCAAAGCCTGCGCAAACACTTCCCTCGATTCGGCGAAAGATATCCAGAATAACGGCTCTGTCACTTCTTGTCCTTGTCTTTCCTTAATCATTACAGGGCAAATCGCCTTGATACGGAAAAGCATCTGTGAGCGTTCGCTATCGAAATACCAGTCTTCTTTAATCCTCAACCGCATTACCCTGGTATGATCAAATTCGGTATAAATAACCGTGTCATACTCCTCGTAAGGCGGATATGGACGTTGCATAATCTGGTAGAGCGAATCGGTTTGCCTGCCTACAACTTCGTTATAAGTTATGGGAACCAATAGCTCATCAGTATTTGAAATATCGTAAGCAGTAATCTTGCCTTCTTTTAGCGCGTCTAAAACAACCACAATAAACGATTTCCAATTGGCTTGTGCTTCCATTGGAAAATAAAACTTTTGGTTGAATTTCTGCCTGAAATCAATCTCTCTCCAAATCCTTTTCGACCACATAACATCTGCTTTTCGGATGGCCGGATAAGGAACCGGTTTTTTATCTAAAAAATCAGCATCCTCATAAAGTGCATCCTGCGGGGCTTCATCAATGATTTGTGCACCAGCACCCATCGAGGACACCATAAAAACAGTAAATAAGGCAAGAAACAATCTTTTCATTGTGTACTATTTTAATATTATTTTAACTCAAGGTTAATCGGGTTCAGGCTCCTGGTGGTACCGTCGGGACCTTTTGCCTGGATATTTTCAAAGAAGAACTTTTGTTTGCGTTTTCCTCCGCGAATAATGCTTGTCATCTCATCGGTAAAACGGTTTCCTCTTACATTTTTCGGAATCCAGTCGCCATTGATAATGGTTGCAAATGTATATCCGGTAACTTCATAATAAATTTCAAATTCGAAATCCCGCATATTTGGTATGATCGCTGCAGCAGCCAATAACCTGTTCTTGTCAATTTTTCCATCCGTTTGTCCGCCAATTTCTGCTGTTGGTGTTGGAACGCGTTTAACACGGAATTCCATATTTCCTAGTAATTGGTCTTTATCATCTATCTTTGCTGTAGCGCTGATACTGGTCCTGTTCACACCTTTCGGCATTTTATTGATTCTAACTATCCAGTTCTCACCTGATGCATCCTTTTTAAGGATACCATGTCCGATACGGGGGTGAATATTACCCGAAGGAATTCCAGGAGAAGAAATACCCACAGGGTTATCAACGCCGATATACAATACATTCATCTTTAAAGGCGACACAATAAGCGCCGGTGGAGCTACAATATATTCACCGGAAAAAGGATAAGGCGTCATTTTATTGGTTTTGGGATCAACCATCTCAATAACCCCGGCGTACTTTTGTATCCCTTCCTTATTGGCTTTAAATTTAAGATGACCCATTCCTGCCTGCCCTTCTATGATGCTTGCGTTGGCAAGGTCGGCATCGGTTAATTGATCTTTACCCTGGATATACCGGATGGTCGCATCAAGTTTCTCATCAAACGCTGCCACCAGTATTTCGGCTTCGTATTCCTGGCCAACCATAATATATGTTCTTTTCGGGATGACCTTTGCTTCTACTTTATCAAATTTAAAGTCTGTTTCCGAAACAGAGCTGTATAAAGTATTCACAGCATTAAACTCTGCCGATTTAACTTCGCCGATAATCCGGTTTAAAATAGTGATGTCGGCCGCCAGAATTGTCGTATAAAAATTGTGCTGTTCCCAGTCCTGACTTTGGTCATCCGCATCGTGGTAAGTAATCCCCTCCATGTTAGTTATCAAACCAACTTTTCTGGAATCTGCCGGCAAATTCATGGCTGTTAGCACCTGGTCCCGAAAGACCTGCATTTTTGCACTTAATACATAGGCTGCACCATCTCCCGCACCATCACCTCTTCTTACCATATAATGGGTCACCCTGTCATATTTGTCTATGGCCTCTACCTCATAAAGATTCAGGGCTTTCTGTCTTTTCCCATTGATAATGGTATCATGATAATACAAATCTATAACTTCCAGCGAGTCTTTTCTTTCAGAATAAACCACAAGTTGGAATTTCAGCCAGTCAATGTATTTTACAAGTTGGTCAGCTGAAGTTCTTATTTCCTGGGCCTCTGTATAAAAGGGACCTACCTTGTCGGGACTCAGGTCGTATTGTATCTTAAACTTAGCATACGAGTCGTTGATTTTCGTGGTGATACTCTGGTTTGTACTTTCCATTGATTCATTAACAACCATGAAAGCATTCAGTATTTCCTTCGAAACATTCAATGCCAGCAATGCCGTCAGAACGAGGTACATCATGGCAATCATTTTTTGCCGTGGGGTTTCCTTATATCCTGCCATTTTTTTTTCTTTTTAGTTAATGGAAATGTTTGCGTTTAAAACTACGGTTAACTTTAACCATTAACATTCATGGCGGTCAGCATGTTGCCATAAACCCTGTTCAGTGCACTCATGCGTTTCGATAAATTAGTCATCTGATCCGTAAACTCAGAAGTTGATGAACTTGATTGCTCTAATTTTTCAAGCAACGAACTCATTGAGCTATGGAGTTTTTCAGTCGATTCAACTGCCAGGTTGGTTCCCTGCAGCTGAATTTCGTAAACAGCATTTAATGCAGCAAGATTTTCTGAAATCCTACGCAATTGGTTATTGTAGGCATTGCCCTCGGCCGAAGT
>JAUXBM010000174.1 GCA_030619415.1 Chlorobiota bacterium | reverse complement strand
TCGCAAAATTAACAATCCGGTAAACTATTCATCAATTTTGGGTTATCACGTCTTGAAAAATATTTATTCTGACGAAAATTAAAATTTCAAGTTTATTCCTGCCATAAAATTAAACATAGCCTGCGGGAAGTATCCATTCATTTCGTATTCGACAGCATCGTAATAATAGCGGTAAACCCAGGCGTTGGTTTCATATTTTACATTGAAAATATTATTCAGATGAACAAAGAAATCAATCTGACGGATGGCTTTTGGTTTCACACTGTAGAAGAACTCCAGATTGTTTACAAAATACGGATCCAAACGCCTTTCAGTATTTGAAGTATTATCGATATATTGCTGGCTAACATACTTTGAAATAAGGCTTATTGTAAATCTTTTCACGGGCTCAACACTTAAATTACTTGCGAGGGTCAGGTCAGGGGAAAAGGAAATATCACTTGTTCCCAGGGTGTCGATTACCTGGTCTGGCCAAAGGTTCCAATCATCAACATAAGATACGTAGTTTCGAATTTTGTTTTGACTGTATGTTACATTCAGCTTCCAGTTCATGATTTTTGCAAAATTAACCGCACCAATAAACTCAATACCGGTTCTGTAACTGTTTGGCACGTTTGTCATAATCGGTGCTCCAACATTGTTGATACGGCCGGTTAACACCAATTGATCTTTATACCACATATAAAAGACATTTGCTTCTATCGATAGGTTTCTTGTCTGGAATTGATAAGCTGCTTCAAAATCAATTAAAGTTTCAGGTTTCACTTCCTGTCCTGGATCAGCATCCCTGAATACCGACCTGTTTGGCTCTCTGTTTGCCACTCCGGCGAAAATATTCAAGCTATTGTGTTGATTAATCTGGTAGGCCAAACCCAATTTCGGGTTGAAGAAATTATACACATGATACTGAGTAAGATCATGCAAATCGTCGTGCGTGCCTTCAATTGCATAATCAATATGCCGAAACTGCAGGTCGAGGTAAATATCAAGTTTGTCGGTTGCTTTAAAACTTGCTTTCGCGAAAATATTGAAGTCGGTTTTGGTTCCGGTATTGGAGTACCATGGTCTGTTATGATCGCCCAGCTTGGCAATTTGCGACCAGATGACATATCCATAATGATCGCCTATATAATGATTGATACCGGTTCCGAAGTTCAGGTTCCACCTGCCCATTTTGTAACCCATCGATAGGTTAATTCCCATATAATGATTGTCGAGCCATTTTTGGTCAATCATATTTGTTTCGCTGATCGTATCATTTCCAATAATGGTATCGTTCCAGCCATATTCACCAAATGTCCGGTTGTTGCGGTAATTTTCATAATAACCAATGCCTCTCGTGTAAAACAGTGACGTCGCTAAATTCAGTTTCTTGTTAAATTCGCGGCCCCAGTGCAACTGGTAATAGGTTTGCCGGTAATTGTCAGTCTGGTTATCATAATAACCGATGATGTTACCTTTAGCATCGAGTATTTCACCGGCCGGATTAAAAGTTCTGTTTGTTTCAAGACTGTCTTTTGGATTGCCGTACCACGCCTGGTAAGTTTTTTCATTGCCGTGAAGCACAAGAAGTTTTACCACATTTTTCTTTCCGAAATAACCTCCCGAAATATAAAAAGATTTCAGATTTGCGGATGCCCTGTCGACATAACCATCTGAGGTAATCATCGACAGCCGCCCATCAAATACCCATTTGTCTTTGATGAGTCCCGAACCAAACTTAAGTGTGTTTTTGAACGTATTAAACGATCCGGCAGCGCTGCTCACTTCGCCGTAAGGGTTGCTGTTAAAATCTCCTGTTTTGATATTGATGCTCGCCCCGAAGGCTGCTGCCCCGTTTGTGGAAGCGCCCACACCCCGCTGCACTTTCATATTGTCAACCGACGAAGCCAGGTCGGGCAGATCAACAAAAAAAACACCGTGCGACTCCGCATCGTTAACAGGTACGCCGTTCAAAGTAATATTGATCCCTGACAAATCAGTGCCACGAATGCGAAGACCGGAATAACCAATGCCATTTCCGGCATCAGAAGTAACAACAGTGGAGGGCAGTGTTTCCATGATATATGGCAAGTCTTTGCCGGTATTTTTTCTTTCAATTTGACCGGCATCCAACACAGTATAAGTAGCCGGCGCATCCCCTCCTGCCCTGATGGCTGAAATAATGACTTCCTCGCTCATGTACGATTGAGGCTCAAGGCCAACACCAAGGCTGAGATCACCATTCACTTCAATTTGTTTTTCAACAGGTTTAAAACCAATGTAGGAGACCTTTAATGTATAGGCTCCTTTCTTAATTCTGTTCAAAACAAAAGAACCATCGTTGGCAGACGAAGTTGCAAGAAAACTATTTTCCAGGATGATGGTGGCACCCGAAAGAAATTCCCCGGTTTCCCGATTGCTAACTGTTCCTTTGATTTGAAACTGGGCAATTGCAGAAACTGAGAACAAAACAAAAGCAATGAATACCATTGGTCTTTTGAGCATAATAAATTGATTTAATGGTAATTAAAATCAAAATCAACAGAGGAAAGCCGGATGGGTTGGTTTAACGCTCTCCCTTCGCCGGCATTACCCGGATCAGGTTCAGAGGGTATGATCTCAGCCCTTGTTTTGAGGCACCCCTAATTGGTCAGTTGCAAAGGTAAGATAAAAGAGACAAGATAAAAAAACCAGGAGCCAAGAATCAAAAACGGTAGATTCTCCTGACAGGTCGAAAAAAAAATGCTGAAAAATTTCTAAGATTAACAGGAATAAATGTTGGAACATTTTCCAACCTAACAGGTCCAAGTTGACCTGTTAGGTTTGGAAATAACAAGTTAAATGAATGAGTCTAAATCAATAATATCCGGTTGAAAGTTCAATCGCAATATTGCCATTGCAAGATCAAAGACTTTGACCTGTGACGCATCAATGATGGATGAATCGGCAGTGCAGTTGATGCCGTTGGTTACTTGTATTAAATGATGATCGGGAGAATGAACGGTAAGGGCATTGCCTTTGATTTTCGATTCATTCATTTTTCTATTTATCATGGAGGCCAGTTCCCCGCTTTTGCTGATTGGCGAATCTAAATAAACAGTAACCAATTCCGGTTTGTAAAAGAGCAGAAAATCAATAAACAAGCCCAATGTCTTCTCGCTGACTTTTTGTGGAAGGACTGATCTGTGCATTTCGGAGGCATCGCGCAAAAACCCATCCATCGAAATAAAAACTAACTTACCCAATAAATAGCTACCGATTGTTCTGAAAACATTGTATCCGTCAACAAACAGTTTACTGTCTTGATTGATGACATCAATGGTTTTCTGTTTTCTTTCTTCGCAACTCTTCCTCGTTATGATACCTCTGAATAAAATACTTCGTTCAGTGCTTCTCAGCTGATATCTGTCGCCAACCAGTTTCAGAATAGATTTTTGAGGATAATTTCGTTCAAGAAGGTACGAATAATCTTTAATGGCTTCCTTAAATACTATTTGTAGTCGTCTCATCTAATTGATTTGCTAACTTTGTAAAGTTACAAAATCACATGTTAAAAAGATGAAAATACTGATCTTGAACGGACCAAACTTAAACCTGACCGGGGAACGGGAAGCAGAAATTTACGGAAACATTTCATTTGATGATTATTTTGAGTTGCTGCAAAGTAAATTTCCTGAATTTGAGATCACCTATATTCAAACCAATGTGGAGGGCGAAATTATTAACAGGCTCCAGGAGGCGAATCTGGAAGTAAATGCAGTTGTGTTAAATGCAGGCGGGTTTACCCATACTTCGGTGGCTATTGGCGATGCTGTGAAGGCTATTGATATTCCAGTAATCGAGGTGCATATCTCAAATATTCTGGCCCGTGAAGAATTCAGACATGTTTCTTATATCGCACCAAACTGCGCCGGCTCCGTATTTGGGTTTGGCCTTGAATCGTACAGAGTGGCAATTTCCTATTTTCGGCACTAAGTGAAATCGTCCGGCTTGAGTTCCGAAAATTTCTTTTTCCCTGATAGATGGTGATCAAAAACAATGTTCCGTTTATAGATTCTGGATACGGTAGTTTGCTTCAGCGATTTTCTCTTTTTCTTTAATTTCTTTAAGTTCTTGTAAAAATACAGATGCGCCTCAATTACCGCGATAAAATCATGAAAGTCCCCTTCAAATAAAAACTTTAGTCCGGCAACTGCATCCAACATTAACCGCACAATAAAAGTTTTATACAATTGATTCTGAGGGAGATTTTTATAAAGCAACGAAAAATTATTTCTGAAATTCAGATAAGTTTTCTGCGATGATTTTTTGGGGAGTGTCCCCCCTCCCACATGATAAACCGTTGAAGCGGGACAAACCATTATTTTATAGCCTTCATTTTTAAGGCGCCAACAGAAATCGATCTCTTCCATGTGGGCAAAAAAATCAGCATCAAGTCCACCAAACTGATGATATAAGTCAGCTTTG
>JAUXBM010000035.1 GCA_030619415.1 Chlorobiota bacterium | reverse complement strand
TATATATCTGGATGGGAATAGCCGTATTAACTTTCCCGTTTTTAATGAAAATCACTGTGCCTTATGGCCGCCATACCACCAATACCTGGGGGCCGATGATCAATAACCGATTTGGCTGGTTCATAATGGAAGCACCGGTAGTCATTGTCTTTTCATGGCTTTTCTTTATTGGTGATGCCGAAAAAGGTTTACCCTCCTATATTTTTTACGGCTTGTTTATGCTCCATTATTTCAACCGTGTTTTTATTTTCCCTTTACAACTAAAAGGCAAGAAAAAGAAGATGCCTTTGATTGTTGCATTAATGGCCATCTTTTTTAACCTTGTCAACGGATTTTTCAACGGTTATTGGTTTGGTTACCTGTCGCCGGTTTATGACGTGAATTGGTTTTTGGATTGGCGGTTTATACTTGGAGCAATGTTGTTTTTTACCGGAATGGCCATCAATGTAAGGGCTGACCAAAGGCTAATTGCACTCCGAAAAGGCGGTAAAACAGGTTATTACATTCCTTACGGGGGATTGTTTAAATACATTTCTTCTCCAAATTTGTTTGGCGAAATTATCGAATGGTTGGGCTGGGCGATGATGAGCTGGTGTCTCCCGGCTTTTTCATTCGCATTATGGACACTGACCAACCTGATCCCCCGGGCCATCGATCACCACCGTTGGTACAAACGCCGGTTTGATGATTATCCGCCTGAACGCAAGGCCGTTATCCCATTCATACTGTAGTCTGCACAAACGCATAAAAATAGCCTGGGTTCGATATGAGAAACAGGATTAATATTCTGTAAACATGTGCTTTAAAAAGGCAACTCTAAAAATTGGAGTGGTGGATAAATGGAATGCTTGAAGAAAACAGAGTAATTACCCTTCCATTATTCCATTACTCCATTGTTCCAAATCACAATTACACATAAGAAACAGATTATCTGCTAAATAATAATCCCAACTTAAGTCGAACTGGCGTTAATAAGTTTTTACAGCAAAAAGTTGAACTGCAATTGGCTTATAATTATTGTATTTTTGCGATGAATGTAAAGCTGAAACCAACAAATTCCAAGCGGTAAAATGTATGAATTTATAAGTGGCAAACTCGCCGAAAAGAAACCCACATTTGTGGTTGTTGAAGTCAGTGGAGTCGGTTATTTTATCAACATTACACTGAATACTTATTCAAAGATCAAAGACCTTTCAGAAGCCAAATTGTTTACCCATTTTTATGTTAGGGAAGATGCCCAGATACTTTATGGTTTTGCTGAAGAATCAGAGCGGGAACTGTTCCGCTATTTATTGTCTGTTTCAGGCGTAGGGGCCAGCACGGCAAGGTTAATATTGTCGTCATTAACTTCCGGGGAGGTATATGATGCCATTACGCAGGGACAAGCGACTATATTGCAGAGTGTTAAAGGCGTGGGCGCAAAAACCGCGCAGAGAATCGTGATTGATTTGAGGGATAAGCTTGCCAGGGCAGGGATTGAGCTTGAAAAAGTTGACTTTTCTCACAATACATTAAGGGATGAAGCGTTATCAGGTTTACTGATACTTGGTTTTAATAAAAGTACTGCTGATAAGGCTGTTAACCGGATATTAAAACAGGGTTCAGCGAACAGTGTTGAAGAGCTGATTAAAGAAGCTTTGAAGATCCTGTAGACCAACAACAGGGAAGTTAAGCAAACAGGGAGAATTGAGGAGGAAGGTTAAATACTTTTACAGCATCCGATTCTGGCTTGCATGGGCATTAATTATGCTCATGCCTGTGCTGGGTTTTGCCTTGCCCCAATCGCTCAGCCAACCCGATACAATCCCCGATACTGATACCCTTGGAATTAAACTGATATACCCGTTTGGAGACAATACCGGGAATCCATACCTGGATGATCAGAACCAAAGTCCGTTGTTCATGAATGACCCATCCAATATTTCGAGAGAGATCATTTATAACCCTGAAACAAATACTTATGAGTTCGTCAACAAAATCGGTGATTTCAACTACCGGACGCCTACAGTGATGGATTTCGAAGATTATCAGAATTACGAACTTGATCGTGATATAAAAAATTACTGGGTTGAACGTTCACAAACAGCAGGTACAGCCGAAGGTTCCAGACTAATTCCAAAAATTTATGTTGGAGGAAAGGCCTTCGAGACCATCTTTGGAAGCAACACCATCGACATTCGGCCACAAGGTTCTGCCGAGGTTAGTTTCGGTGTTTTACATAACCGGCGTGAAGATCCGTCTCTGGATGTCAGACAGCGCAGAACAACAAACTTCGACTTCGATATGCGTATCCAGATGAACGTGGTGGCCAAAATCGGGGACAAAATCGAATTTAAAGCCAACTACAATACCGAGTCATCCTTTGATTTTGAGAATACGCTAAAATTAAAGTATGAAGGGGATGAGGATGAAATCATTAAAATAATTGAAGCGGGTAATGTGAGCATGCCGCTCCGGTCGTCACTTATCCGTGGAAGCCAGGCACTTTTCGGGGTAAAAACCGAATTGCAGTTTGGCAAAACCAGGGTGACGGCTCTTTTCTCCAATCAGCAAAGCGAAACCAAAAATATAACCGTGCAGGGTGGTGCGCAAACCAACCGGTTTAAACTAACAGCACTCGACTACGAACAGAATAAGCACTTCTTCTTTACCCAGGAATTCAGGGCAAATTATGCACGGGCCCTGGCCAACCTTCCCATTATTAGCTCCGATGTAACGGTACAGCGCATTGAGGTTTGGGTTACCAACATCGGTGCAGCTACCGAAGACAACAGGAATATTGTTGCATTTACGGACCTGGGTGAAGGCGAAAGAGCCTATATCTATAATCCTTATGTCAACCCAACGCCTATTCCCGGTGCCCAGATTCCGTCTAACTACTCCAATGACATGATGTTGAAAATGGATACGGCGCAGCTACGCGACATCAGTACGGTAACAAGTTATCTTTCGGGTGATCCTTTAAGTGTTGGCGCGAACAATTATATGGTAGCCGGTGACGATTATGTCAAACTCGAAAATGCCAGAAAACTAAGGGATTCAGAATATTCGATCAACACCAAGCTGGGATTTATTTCATTGAATACAACGCTTAACCCTGACCAGGTGCTGGCCGTTGCGGTGCAGTATACAGTGATCGGTTACGACAGTGTTTTCCAGATAGGTGAATTTTCCGACCAGGGAGTGGTAGCGCCGAATGACCTCATTGTTAAACTGCTGAAAAGCAATACGCTGAATACCAAAATGCCCATGTGGAACCTGATGATGAAAAATGTTTATGCAATCGGTGCATACCAGGTTCAGCGTGATGATTTCAGGTTTAATATCCTTTATTCGGGTAATCAGGAAGGTGTTCCCACCGGTTATTTTTCGCAGGGGCCGGAAGATGTTACTGGTTTACCACTCATCAATTTGTTTGGGCTTGACCGATTGGATTTTCAGTTGAACCCAATTCCTGGCGGTGATGGATTGTTTGACTTTATTGATGGTGCTGCGATTAACGGGGGTACTTTTCAGGCTTCCAACGGGCGAATATTCTTCACCTCGCTTGAACCTTTCGGGCAATATGTTCGTGATTCTATTTTTCCGGATGATCCCGAATGGGCGGATTTTTATGCCTATGATTCGTTGTACACCCAAACCAAAGTTGCAGCTGAGCAGTATCCGGAGAAAAACAGATATCTTCTTGAAGGTATGTACAAATCACAGGCCGGATCTGATATTAGCCTGAATGCCCTAAATGTGCCACAGGGTTCAGTTGTAGTAACTGCAGGTGGGGCACCGCTTACCGAAAATGTGGATTATACCGTTGATTACACACTTGGTCGCGTTAAAATCATTAACGACGGAATACTGAATTCGGGTGTTCCGATCAATGTTTCCCTCGAGAGCAACTCCATGTTTAACGTTCAGCAAAAAAGGATGATGGGCCTTCATGTTGATCATGAAGTGAACAAAGATTTTCATATTGGAGGTACCTTGCTCAACCTGCACGAACGTCCGCTTACCCAGAAAGTAAATTATGGTGACGATCCGGTTTCTAACACTATGTGGGGACTGGATTTAAGCTATCGAAAAGATTCGCGCTGGCTGACAAAAATCATTAACAAACTCCCCGGGATTTCATCAAACCAGGTGTCAAGGGTTACAGCCGATGGAGAATTTGCGCAATTTATTCCGGGTCATTCAAAGGCCATCGGTAACAGTGGAACATCCTATATTGACGATTTCGAGGGAGCCAAATCGTCTATAGATCTTAAACATATCGGATCCTGGTTCCTGGCGAGTACACCTCAGCTGCAATGGGATATATTCCCTGAGGCAGGAACTGTTTCGATAAGCGATACACTTGGAACACTTGCTTATGGTAAAAACAGAGCCCAGTTTGCATGGTATATTGTCGATCCGCTATTCTATGACAGAACCGGCGGCATACGCCCTCCAAATGTGGATGCTCAGTCTATTTCGAGAAATGATTCAAGGCAGGTGCTTGAAACAGAGGTTTTCCCTAACAAGAGTATTCCCAACGGCATTCCAACCAATATTCCTGTACTGAACCTCAGCTATGTTCCAACCTTAAGAGGGCCGAACAACTATGATGTGGAACCATCCAACTACTCAAGTGGTTTGAATGAAGACGGAACATTGCGCGATCCTGAGTCAAGATGGGGAGGTATAATGCGCCGCATCGAATCTTCTGATTTTGAAGCTGCCAACATTGAATATATTGAGTTCTGGATGATGGATCCATTTACCGAAGACCCCTATACCACCAGCAAGGGTGACCTCTATATCAACCTGGGAGAGATATCTGAAGATGTGCTGCGTGATGGAAGGAAAAGTTACGAAAATGGCTTACCATCAACGGCTGAAGTAGAAAATGTGGATTCCACAGCCTGGGGCCGTGTTCCAACATTGCAGGCCCTGGTAGAATCTTTTAGTAACATTGCCGGCTCACGGACTTACCAGGATGCCGGTTATGATGGTTTAATTAACGACGATGAACGAACATATCCTGTTTTCCAGAAATTCTATATCGACCAGATAAGAAATGATTTTGGTGAAAGTTCTCCCGCTTATCAAAATGCCATCGCTGACCCATCAGCAGATGATTATCATTTTTACAGAGGTTCTGATTACGATGGTGATCCCCGGTATAGCCTGGTGCCGACCCGGTACAGTGCTTATAATAACACGGAAGGAAACTCGCCCACTGATGATCAGAATAAGGAATCATATCCTACGGCTGCTACAACCATCCCCAATATTGAAGATATAAACCGTGACAACACGCTCGGTGAATCAGAAAGATATTTCCAGTACAAAATTGCGCTCGACTCAACCAAAATGCAGATAGGCGAAAATTACATTACAGATATCAGGTATGCTACAAATGTTCGGTTGGCCAATGGCGAAACAACGAACGTAAGATGGTTCCAGTTCAAGATCCCGGTTTCTAACCCGGAGAAAATTGTGGGAAGGATCAGCGATTTTCGCTCAATCAGGTTTATGCGGATGTTTATGAAAAACTGGAATGGACCAGTCACCCTTCGTTTTGCCACTTTTGAATTGGTCCGTGGCGAATGGAGAACCTACGACAAATCATTGCTGGCCCAGGGTGAGTATATTCCTGGCGACGATGGAAGTGAAACCAACCTGGTTGTATCTACTGTAAATGTTGAAGAAAACTCAAACCGTTATCCCGTGCCGTATGTCGTCCCACCGGGGATTGATCGTGAAGTAAGTTTTGGGACAACACAGTATATCGTTCAAAATGAGCAGTCCTTGTCATTAACCGCTACCAATCTTTTAGATGGAGATGCCCGCGGTGTTTTTAAAACCACTGATTTTGATTTCAGGCAATACAAAAAGATCAAAATGTTCATTCACGCCGAGTCGGTTTACGAAGAAGATGTTTACGACTCCAGCGATATGACGGCGTTTATCAGGATAGGTTCTGATTTTACGAAAGATTATTACGAATACGAAATACCGCTTGAATTTACTCCCTGGGGCACACCGGCATCTGACCCTGATGGAATATGGCCTAATGCGAACAATTTGCAGATAGACCTGGAAGAGCTGGTTCAGGTAAAGCAAAACAGAAATGTTGCCATGCGTGAACCAAACTCCGACCTGGCACTTTTTAAACCTTACGTCGAAAGAATTGGTAAAGCAACCGTAACAGTACTTGGTAATCCGAATATTCGCGATGTGATGGGAATATTAATTGGTATAAGAAATCCTAAAAAACAAGGAAATAACCCGGATAATAACCCAATTAGTGCTGAGGTTTGGTTTGACGAACTTCGGCTTACCGACTTCAACGACAGGCCGGGTTGGGCCACTACCGGTAGGGTAGAAGCCACATTGGCCGATCTGGGTAAAATTGGTTTAGCCGCTACACATCGCTCAGCCGGTTTTGGAGCACTCGAATCGAAAATAAGTGAAGTGCCACTCGAATCAACTACAGATATACTGTTTACCACCGACCTTGATTTGGGAAAATTCTTTGGCCAGAAAGCAGGAGTCCGCCTGCCCATGCACTACGATTATAATTCAACGCGTATTACGCCTGAATATAACCCACTTAGCCCTGATGTAAAGCTCAAAGATGATCTTGATACTTACACCAACAGACAAAACCGGGATTCGGTCAGGAAACTGGTAGAAGATTTTACACAGCGGCAGAACCTGAATTTTATGAATGTCAGGAAGGAAAGAACAAATAGCCAGAAAAAACCCAGGGTGTATGATGTAGAGAATTTTGATGTTTCGTTCGCTTACACCAAACTTGACCACCGCAATATTGATTTTGAATACGACAACGTTAAAAACTACCGGGGCGGACTGGGTTATAACTGGAGCGGAAGACCAAAAAATTACAAACCAATGAGTAAAGCAAAAGGCCTTAAATCGGATTGGCTGCGTTTGCTGAAGGACTTTAATGTTTACGCACTTCCAAAAGTGTTTAGCTTCAGGACTGATATGGATAGAATGTTCAAAGAACAACTGTATCGGGATAAGAGTATCGGTGATGTCATTATTTCCCCGACTTACGAGCGCAAATGGCATTGGAACCGGACATTTGATCTGAAGTATGATTTCTCGCGTTCGTTAACATTGGAGTTTAATTCGGGAACCAATACTTACATCAACGAACCTCAATATTATCCTGGCAAGGACTCGCCGGAATGGGATGATTACAAAAAATCAATATGGGATGAAATCGGCAAGTTTGGAACCAAACAGCGGTACAACCAAACATTCAGAATTAATTATAATGTTCCGTTAAAAAAATTCCCGGCGCTCGACTGGACAACACTTACATTAAGTTACTCAGGAATGTATTCGTGGGCAGCTTCTCCAATCTCCATCCAGCAACGCATGGGTAATGTTATCGAAAACTCCAATCAAAAACAATTGAATACCGGTGCCGATTTGAATAAACTTTATAACAAGGTTTCTTATTTCAAATCGATAAACAAAACACAATCAAGGTCTTCGCGGCCTTCATCCCGAACCCGCCAACCGGTAAATGAAGAACCGGATCCCAATGATACAACTGCAAAACCAAAGCGGGAGATTGGTAAAAAGTTTGGGGTAGCCGTATTGAGAACATTGATGATGTTTAAAAAAATTACGCTGACCTATAATGAGGGAAACGGAACTTTACTGCCTGGTTATATGCCCGAACCCCAGTTCATGGGCTTGACCTTCAGCGAAAATCAGGCTCCCGGCTGGGCTTTCGTATTTGGAGGCCAACAGGATATTCGCCAGAATGCCGTTGAGTATGGGTGGATAACCACCGACCCGATTTTGAACAACCCATACATGAGAAAATATAATTACACCACTTCGTACCGGGTGAATGCCGATATTCTTAATGCGATCAGGATTGATTTTGATGGTGACCGGGTGTATGCCGAAAGTTTCTCAGCTTACTTCCGCTACGATACGACTGCCGGAATAGAAGATTTTGTAGAGTACACACCGGTTTATGGAGGTAATTTTAGTATTTCTTATTCGATGATCAGGACATCCTTTGATAAAAGGGAAGACGACCAATCCGAAACTTTTAGTCGATTTTTGAGCAATAGGGTCGTTGTGGCCGATCGACTGGCGCAATCAAATCCTCAATGGTCGGGTGAGTATTATTATGATACGATAGCCGGGGATTATTACCCTGTAGGTTATGGGTCAAATTCGCAGGAAGTGCTTTATTTTTCATACCTTTCAGCGTATTCAGGACAGGATGCGACCTCGATATACATTGGAAGTCCTTTCCCTAAATTCCCGTTTCCAAACTGGAAAATTACATTTGCCGGGCTGACAAACATTAAAGGAATTGCAAAAGCGTTCCGAACCATAAACATCACCAGTGGTTATCGGTCGATGATGAGCATAGCGACATGGAGAACAAATGTAAATTTTGATCCCGAAAACCCTGGAGCTACTTTTGAAAACAGCCCGAATTTCGTCACGAAATATGACGTCGGCGTTATTTCTATGATTGAAACTTTCAACCCGTTAATAGGCCTTGACTTTACCATGCAAAACAGCCTGACATTTCGTACTGAGTATAAAAAAGGCCGGAATTTATCGATGAGCTTTGTTAACAACCAGCTAACAGAAGTGATAAACGATGAACTGGTGGTTGGGATGGGTTTAAGGATCAAAGGATTGAAATGGCAAGTTGCTTCATTAAGCGGAAAAGCAAAAAGCAACACTTATACCAGCGATCTCAACCTGAAACTCGACTTTGGTATCAGGGACACAAAAACCACTTTACGAAGAATTGACGAAGTAAACAACCAAATTTCGGCGGGATCACGTCAATATACACTGAACTTTTCTGCTGATTATATGTTAAGCCAAAGCCTTCAATTGAGGGCGTATGTAAACTGGACAAGCAACAATCCGTATGTTTCTTCCCAATTCCCCAATTCAACTACCAACGGAGGCTTTAGCCTGAGGTTTAACCTCGCCCAGTAGCGTTTGGAGTTTGGAGTTCCGGGTTTTGAGTTCTGAGTTCTGACTTCTTTGAAACTCCTGCTTCAAGCATCCACGCTTCAAGTTTTGGCAATCAATTCATGCTTTCAGGAGTCAATGCCAAATACCATTTTGGGGTTAAGTTGGTATTAAAAACGAAAGTTCAGCTTTAATTATCTAAAAAGACATAAATTTGAGGCCATTAAATAAAGCCGTATATTATGAATATTCCTGAGAATTTATTGTATACCGACGACCATGAATGGATTAAGGTTGAAGGCGATGTAGCTACCATTGGCATTACTGATTTTGCCCAAAAAGAACTTGGCGACATTGTTTTTGTTGAGGTTGAAACGGTAGATGAAACCCTTGATAAAGGAGAAGCCTTCGGCACTATTGAAGCCGTAAAAACGGTTTCCGATATGTTTATGCCGATGGGTGGAACAATTATTGAACTGAACGAAAAAGTGGAGGATACACCGGAAGTTATCAACAAAGACCCTTATAACGATGGTTGGATCATTAAAATGAAGATCAGCGATAATTCGGAACTCGACGATTTGCTTGATGCCGGCGCCTACAAATCCATTATTGAAGCCTAAGAAATATGGTTATCAGAAAACTATGGCCAGCATTTGTATGGGCATTGTTCATTCTGATTGTTACAGGATTACCAGGCAGTTACGTTCCTTCAATAAGCTCTTTTTGGGACTGGCTTGAGCCCGATAAAGTAGTACATGTAGGCGTTTTCGCTGTTTTGTCGTTCCTGATCCTCTTCAATTTGCGCGAACAATATTTTGCAAGCAAGAGGCGTTATTTGTTTATAATTGCTGCAGTTGGTATTTCTTTGGCATATGGTTTGCTTACTGAAATATTGCAAGCGCATGTTTTTATTGGCAGAGATGGAAACGCGTACGATTTTTATGCTGATGGATTGGGCGCATTTACTGGCTGGTTGGCATTTTATGTGGTTAACAGAAAAAAATAAAGTTAAATACGCATTCAAAAAAGGATTAATTATTATTTTAGCGGTGGTTTAATCCTCTAATTAAAGAAACTGATTATGGAACCTAAGAAAAATCCGAAAGTTGATCTGGAAAACAAGAAAGGACTATTTTTAGAAATTGGCCTGATACTGGCCTTATTATTCGTGTTTGCTGCGTTTGAGTATAAAAACTATGATAAGCAAACAATTGATCTTTCAGCAAGGGCTGTTGAGGATATTACCGAGGAAATCATTCCTATTACAGAGCAAAAAGTAAAGCCACCTCCACCACCTCCGCCGAAGCAGGTAACACAAATTAAGATTGTAGAGGACGATGTGGAAGTTGACGAAGATATCGATATCGACGTGGATGCTGACGACGAAACAGTATTTGAAGAGTACATTGCGCCTGAGGAGGATGAAGAAATACTTGAAAC
>JAUXBM010000156.1 GCA_030619415.1 Chlorobiota bacterium | reverse complement strand
GAAGAAAAAACGAAATTTAACCCTGACTCTATTTTTATTGCAGGCCTGCAAGGATTTAAAATTGATAAAATAGAATTTAAAAAGTTCAAAGTTTACGTTGTTGATCTGGAGACAGAAGAAATTATTCGTGAACAGAAAAATCTGGGTATTGAGATCAGAGGAATTGAGTTGGACAAGATTTCCGACTCACTTGATCTGTTTATGCTGAATACGGATGCTGCTGTAATTGAATTTCCAAAACAGGAGTTTAACCTGCCGGGAGGGTACTACAAACTCGGTTTCAAGCATCTGAAAATTACACCGGCCGATTCGTTGATCGTCTTGAAAGGCTTAAAGCTGAAAATAACTTACAGCGATAAATATGAAATGGCCAAAAAGCTTCATTTTACATCGGAGATTTTTGATATTGATCTTGAAGAATTAAGAGTTATAAACCTGGATTTTGGAAAGGCCGTGAGGGATGGGAGTATTTATATTGATACCGTGTTGGTATCTGGGTTAAACCTTGCCCTGCTTATGGACAAGCGGCTTCCTTTTAATGAAGCCAAACGCCCAAAACTTCCAAACCAGTTGGTAAAAGGTTTGAAGTTCCCTTTGTATGTCGATCACATAATAATAGAAAATAGTGAACTTGTGTACCAGGAAAAGATGCCTGATCACGAAAAGCCAATGACAGCAATGCTTGGCGATTTATATGTTCACATCAGGCGTGCTACTTCCATCCGCGATAGCATCATGACCAGGAAGCCAATGACAATGAATTTGAAGTCTAAACTGATGAAGAAACCCTGGATGGAAGTTGATTTTGTATTTCCGCTCTTTCGGGCAAACGACACTTTCTTTTATGCGGGGCAGCTGGCAGGTGCCAAACTCTCCATATTTAACGATGCCGCTTTCCCTGCTATTGGGGTCAAATTTATTGATGGCCATTTGGATGGAATCACATTTAAAGGAAGTGCCAACCCCTACTTCTCTAAAGGAGAATTTACAATGTTATATACAAATTTGAAAGCTGAAGTTGTAAAGAAAGACCAGATTAATAAGAATAAGTTTGCTACGTGGGCAGCGAATGCCGCTCTTCGAAATGCGAATCCTGGTAAAAATGGCACAACAAGAGTCGCCAAAATGGAATTTGAAAGGGTTATATATAAAGGATTTGGAAACATCGTGTGGAAGACCTTGCAATCGGGTATCACGAATACCATTTCACCGGTGGGCAAAAATGTAAAAGAGGATAAGTCGAAAAAGAAAGCACAAAAAAAAGCAGATGACCCTGAACAAAAACAAAAAAAGAAAAAACGAGATAAGAAGAAGTAGGCCTTTGTTTAAGAGACCGTTTGGATTTTGTTTTTAGAATTTATTATGATGTATTTTTTGTCAGATCGAGGCATCCGTACGGATAACGATGAGGTGGCTAAAAAGACACATAAGAAAGCTGAAAGATTAATTCCAAACAGTCTCTAAATTCAATCGTAGTTTACAGCTTTCTAAAAGCCTCCTTCTGACAGATTTTAATGCAGTCAGTAAACTTTAAAGTGACT
Source organism: Chlorobiota bacterium (assembly GCA_030619415.1). GTDB lineage: Bacteria > Bacteroidota > Bacteroidia > Bacteroidales > F082 > JAADID01. Next base: position 3,449 of record JAUXBM010000156.1, on the reverse strand, counting down.
TTATAAGTGATGCCTCAAGTTATACCGATTGTTATTTGAAATGCGCCATAAATTCACTTCGTTCTTTTTGTCGCTTCAAATATATTTCGGTATTAACAATTTATACATGAAAATATCGCTTTGGCTCATTTTAATGTTAAATTGGTATCATATATTAGCCGCATGAAAAATTCACCTTTAATTCTGGACACAAAGCCTGTTTCTTATTTCATCGGTGAAGGAGCACTGTCACATTCTTCAAAAGTGTTGGAAAACTTCACCAGGTTTATTATCCTGTTTGATGAGAATGTACGAACGCATTGTTTGCCGATTCTCAGGGAAAAAGTACCGGCCGTTGCAATGAGCGATGTCATTTGCATCGAAAGCGGGGAAAACAAGAAAAACCTCGATCAGGCCGTTTATATCTGGAATGAGTTGACCCGCCTAAATGTTGACCGCGATGCCCTGATTATAAACCTCGGCGGAGGCGTTATAACGGATATCGGCGGATTTGCAGCGGCGACTTTCAAAAGGGGAATTCAGTTTGTCAATTTTCCAACCACCGTATTGGGTATGGTTGATGCCGCTATAGGTGGTAAAACAGGCATTGATTTTGAACATTTTAAAAACCAGGTTGGTCTTTTTGTCGATCCGGTTTCGGTAATAATCGACCCAATTTTTCTCGATACGCTGGAAGATAAGCAATGGCAATCGGGATTTGCCGAAATCCTCAAATATGGACTGATCATTGATCGTGATCTTTGGCGTATCCTGTATGGAAAGAAATACCGTGAAATTGGTGATCTGAATAAGGTGATTATCAAGGCCGCGCGTGATAAAATCGATATCGTAAAACACGATTTTAAGGAAAAAGGAATCAGGAAAAATTTGAATTTTGGACACACAATCGGACATGCGTTCGAAAGCCATTTCCTTTTATCAGGCCATCCGGTTACCCACGGACAGGCAATTGCGGCGGGTATGATTTGTGAAGCCTGGCTGTCGTGCCAATTGTTTGAATTTGACCCTTCCCAACTTGATGAAATTGTTGAGATGATTGATGCCAATTTTCAGCGCCTCGATGTGAATGAATCACACATTCCACAATTACTCAACCTGATGAGGCAGGACAAGAAAGTAAGGCATGGAAAACTGAATTTCAGCCTTTTAAAAAAGATTGGGAAGGCTTTGCACAATGTTGAGGTTCTGCCCAGCCTGGTGGTTGACAGTATTAAATATTACATCAATACGTAAATAAAGTGGATCAGTTACAATTGAATCTGAAGTCAGGTAAACTTGTTGGGGAACTCGCGATAAGCGGCTCAAAAAGTATCAGCAACAGGGTGCTCATCATGAATGCCCTGGCCGATGCAGATGATCAGTTTTCCAATTTGTCAACCTCCGGTGATACCCTGTTAATGTTGCGGGTGCTTGAACAAATTAAAACGTGTGCACATTCACGCATCCCCCTGGTTGTTGATGCACGCAATGCGGGGACGGTTTATCGTTTTTTAACAGCCTACCTTGCAGTATCCAATGGGTTATGGTTGCTCACAGGAGACGATCGAATGAAGCAGCGGCCCATCCACCCACTTGTAGATGGGCTTAGATCGCTCGGTGCTGAATTACACTATGCCAGCCATGAGAACTATCCACCATTGCGAATTAAGGGCAAACAATTTAACGGCGGAGAAGTAAATATAGACCCATCAATGAGCAGTCAATTTGCATCAGCGCTTATGATGATTGGACTTTATTTAAAAGGAGGTTTGAAAATCCGGTTTAAAAGCAAACCGGTTTCAGAACCTTATCTTAAGATGACAGCGAATATTATGCAGGAGTTTGGTGCCGATGTAAGATGGTCCGGTAACCAGGTTGAAATATCAAAGGGAGAATATAAGGTGGAAAATTATCATATTGAACCTGACTGGAGTTCTGCTTCGTATTGGTATGAGATGGCTGCCCTTTCGAGGGAGGCCAATTTGCTGCTTACCGGTTTTACAAAAGAAAGTGTTCAGGGCGATCAAATCTGTGCCAAACTATTTGAACGGCTGGGCGTAAAAACCATCTTTGAAAAAAAAGGCATCCGGTTGATCCGTAATCAGGAAATGACTAAATTTTTTGAGTATGACTTCTCTGACATTCCTGATCTTGTCCCGGCGATTGCTGTAACCTGTGCGCTGAAGGGAATCCCTTCAAAATTCTCGGGAGTTGAACACTTGAGAATAAAAGAGTCGGACAGGATATTGAGTTTGAAAAACGAATTGCAAAAAATTGACACACAATTGGTCAAAACTGATTATGGGTTTGAGTTAATACCCAGTAAAACCGGTTTCAAAAAGCGACAATTAACTTTTGATACGCATAACGATCACCGGATTGCAATGAGCTTTGCCCCACTGTTTTTTAAGTTTGGATCTGTGACGATAAATGATCCATCAACAGTGAATAAATCCTATCCTTCGTTCTGGGAACATATTCAACAATTGGGGCTTGCAGCTGTTGAAAAAATTTAGGTATTATTCCCACCTTGTTTTTTACCTTTGCGCAAATTATCGAAATGGAAGTAGATATCTTCATCCCTTGTTTTATTGATCAGATTTATCCCGAGACCGGGTTCAATATGGTTAAGGTTTTGAGGAAAGCAGGAGTTAAGGTTCATTACAATACCAACCAGACTTGCTGCGGACAATTTGCCTTTAATGCCGGAATGTGGGATGAAGCCAAAAAACTCGGGGTGAAATTCATTAAGGACTTTAGTAGCAATCGCCCGATAGTTGGGCCATCTGCCTCATGTATTGGATATGTCAAAAATAGCTTTGATGAATTATTTTACAATTCTGCATATCACAATGAATACAAACAGTTGCAGCGAAATTTTTTTGAAATCACTGATTTCCTGGTCAATGTGCTGAAAGTAACTGATTTTGGTTCGGTTTTCGAACACAAAGTTATTTACCATGATTCGTGTGCTGCATTAAGGGAATACGGTTTAAAGGATGAACCGAGGACATTGCTTCGTAAAGTAAAAGGACTTGAACTGATTGAAATGAAAGACACCGATGTTTGTTGTGGTTTTGGTGGCACATTCAGTGTGAAGTTTGAACCCATTTCGGTTGCCATGGCAGAGCAAAAAGTACACAACGCACTCGACACGGGTGCCGAATACATTGTGTCAACTGATTCTTCCTGCCTGATGCACCAGTTTGGTTATATCAAAAAACACAAACTACCCCTCAAAGTTGCCCATGTAATGGATGTGCTTGCGAGTGGGTTATAAGTTTCGAGTTTAGAGTTTCGAACCCTGCTTTAAGCGTCCACCTTTAGATTTATCATAAGTTTTTTTCAAGCGTAAGATAAGAGCTTGAAACGGAGTCTAAATTCCCGCAAAATTGATTCCTTCGAACAGCATGCTTGATGTCCTCCTTGAGGAGGCTCGGTGAACATCATTGCCCATAGCCACCAGCTTT
>JAUXBM010000052.1 GCA_030619415.1 Chlorobiota bacterium | reverse complement strand
TTCGATACCCCTTGTTTTTAATGCCGCTATAATCCTGGGTGTTGCTTCTATGTTCTACCTCCCAACAGTTTTCTTCTTTCTGCTTATTTGGTTTTCGCTGATCATACACCGTTCAAATTCGTGGAGGAATTATGTTGTGAGTATAGCCGGAATTTTAATGCCACATATATTTATAATGACCTGGTATTTCTGGAATGACAATCTCAGCATTTATTTGGAAACCTGGATAAATTTGTTTGAGATAAAATTGAACTTTGTTCATTTTGAAATATCGCTCGATTTAATCATTGGCATTCTTTTCCTCGCGCTTTTTATTATTGCTGCTTTCGGTACTTTCAACCGTTTATCAGAAAAAAAAATTATTCCACGGCGAAATCAGCTTATCACGCTCTATTATTTCCTTTTTACTTTGTTGATTTTTTTCCTTTTCTCAGAAAGTTTAAATCCTGCCTTAATGATGGTTATTCCCGGCACCTTTATTTTAACGAATTTTTTGCAAGGTGCCAGGCAATATAAAATATACAATATTGTATTCGTTATCATCGTGGTTTTAATTGTTGGAAACCAATACTTCCAGCTTATTTATCCATTCTTAAACATGGATGGTTGATGCTGAAAAGTGCCTATACATCAGACAAAATAGAGGCCGGATGTGATGAAGCAGGCCGTGGTTGCCTTGCAGGTCCCGTTTTTGCAGCAGCGGTAATTTTACCAAAAGAGTATCAGAATCCAATGTTGAATGATTCAAAAAAACTGACTGAAAAAGAACGATTGAAATTAAGGGAAGAGATCAGGAAAGTTGCCTTGTCGTATGCCGTGGCCAGCGTAGAGGCCAGGATAATTGATGAAATTAATATTCTAAATGCGAGTTTTCTGGCCATGCATAAAGCAATTAAAAAACTCACTTTAGCACCCGAATTGCTGCTTATCGATGGAAACCGGTTTAATGCATTCAAAAAAATACCTCATCAATGTATTGTTAAAGGTGATGGAAAATATTTATCGATAGCCGCTGCATCGGTGCTGGCCAAAACTTACCGGGATGATTTCATGAAAAATGCGCACCAACAATACCCACAATATGGGTGGATAACCAATAAAGGCTACCCGACAATCAAGCATAAATACGCGGTTTTACAATACGGATTATCACCCTACCACCGCAAATCATACAGCTACAATATTCAGTTAAAGATGGATTTTTGATTAAGGTGCCTTAACTTCTTCCCAAAAAATCAATTAACAAATGTTTGTGAATTAACCAATCAGGAAAAAGAAAATAGGGCAGGTTTAATAGGTTACTTTTGGTTTAATTCGAAAAAAAGCGAATGTCTAAAAAGCTGATCTCAACACTCATTGTTAGTACTGCCGCAATTGTAGTTTTTATATACTGGTTGCTATTTGGTTATGGGAAGTCGAATGGGAATCCATGGGAGCTGATTCCAGATGATGCAGCCCTGGTTTTACAAATTGACCACCCCAGGCAATTTCTGGAAAAATTAAGTGATGGGAATGAAATTTGGGGGACATTTAAGAAAAGTGCAGATGTAATTAATTTGCAAGAGGATCTTATTCACTTCGACAGTATTTTAAAAAGCGACCCCGCCTTGATGCGTTTGCTTCATATACCTCTCTTTATATCGGTGCATTGTGATTCAGTTTTTAATGAATCATGTTTTCTATTTATATCAGAACCAAACGGTTCGCAAGAGGCAAAGAATATCAAATCGCAATTATCAAAACATTTTATTATTGAGGCCGCTGAGAACAACTCCGCATTGTTTCTGGTTAAAGCGTTTGGTGAACCCCTGTTTTATTTTGGTGTTAAAAATGGTTTTCTGTTTTTATCGAAAGATAAATGGCTCGCTAATAAAGTCTCACAAAGCAATACAACTACTGAACACTTTAGCAACCAGGCTTCTTTTAAGGCGCTTCAAAATACAGCCGGAAGAAAAGTTGATGCGAGGCTGTATGTAAATTATACAAATTTGGCCAATCTATTTGGCCATCACCTGTCAAATGGCGAAAAACAAGCGATTAAATGGCTTGAAAATTTTGCGGGCTGGAGCGAAACAGATTTGTTGATCAAAGATGATGAGCTGTTGTTATCTGGATTTACAATTGCCAATTCACAACACCACTTGTCCAATTTCTTGAGCAACGACACCAAAAAAAACCTTGTGTTCAGGATACTTCCTTTCAATTCAAATATGGTACTTGGTGTAAGATTTTCAGATATCTATCAGGTTATCGACCCTGCAGTTTTGAAAAAGTTAAATGCTGATCTTAATTTTGACCTGTCTATGTTCCTTGATAACTGCAATGGCGAAATGATATTGGGGAGCAATGCCCATAATCAAAAAGCGATCAGTAGCAATTCGTGGTTTTTTTTAAGGGTTGAAAACCCATCCCGGGCGAAACAATACCTAAACCGGATATCACAAAATACAGGAATAAAAACTACCGAAAAAATCAGTGGTCATACCCTGAGGGAGATCGGGCACAAAAATTTAATTCCAAACTTGTTTGGAAAAGCTTATTCGGTAATTGAAAATACCTGGTATGTGATGCTTGAAGATTTTGTGGTTTTTGGCAATTCGTCCGAAAGCCTGAAAAAACTTGTCAGACATTATGAATCAGGAAAAACGCTTGATCTTAATGAGAATTTCAAACAGTTTTCCGACAATTTATCCGACACTTACATTGTGCTGCTGTATCTTAAACCATCGGCACTTACAGATGTGATGGCAAAATATGTCAACAGTTTTACATCCGAAAACCTAAGTAAAAACGAACAGGTTTTAAATGATTTCTCTGGTCTCGCCTTTCAATTTTTAGAAGGAGATTCCATGTATTTTACCAATTTCTATTTGAAAAACAGCAAGACCACCCACGAAGAAAACCTCGCCATTTGGAAATTGCCATTGGATGATGAAATTACCGGGAAACCATATCTGGTAAGAGATCACAAGACAAACACCAATAACGTGATTGTATTCGATATGCAATCAAATATGTACCTGGTTAGTACCGATGGACAATTGCTCTGGAAAAAACGCATTGACGGATTACCTGAAAGTGCAATTGAACAAGTGGATTTTTACAAAAATGGTAAAATTCAATACCTTTTTAATACGAGAGATTTTATTTACCTGATCGATAAAAATGGCAATACCTTGCCCAATTATCCCAAAAAATTAAATCCGTCGGCGACGAATGGGCTCACCCTGATGGATTATACCAACAATAAAAATTACCGGTTGATGATTGCGCAAGCCGACAAAAGAGTACATAATTATACGGTAGAAGGGAAGCAGGTAAAGGGCTGGTCGCAACCAAGAACAATTGATTTTGTCAATCAGCAAATTACACGACTTGTTGTCAACAATAAAGATTACATAATTATCACAGATATTGAAAACAACATCAACATTGTCGACAGGAAAGGGAATCGAAGAATAAAGCTGAAAAAGAATCCGGAAAAAGCATGGAACTCTTCCTTTTATGTGAATATGACGAATAGCAGGGGCATAATAATCACGACTGATAAAAACGGAAAGCTGGTTTACATTTCAAAATCAGGGAAGTTGCAGTACACCGATTTTGGTGATTTTAGTCAGAATCATTTTTTCCTTTATGAAGACATCAACGGTGATGGATCCAAGGATTTTATTTACATCGACGGCAATCAATTGCAGGTTTTTGACAGGTTTAAGAATGTACTGTTCAACTTTACATTTCCTTCCGAAATAACCATTAAACCTGAATTTTTTAAGCTGGGCAGAAAGGATAACGTATTGGGTGTGGTAGCGGACCAGGAAAGAACAATTTATCTTTTCGACAAAAAAGGAAATACACTTATTAATAAAGGCCTGGTTGGTGAGATCCCGTTTACGGTTGGAAGCATTACCAATGGTTCTGAAATAAACCTGATCACCGCTTCCGGGAATGTACTTTTTAATTACAGGATTCAATAATACAGGCGTTTAATGAAACGCAGCCATCAGCAATTCGAGGTTTTGCGATGGCAATCCATAAAGTTCGCCGATAAATTTATTGGTTAAAATTCCGTTGAAAATGTAAACTCCTTTACAAAAGGTGGTATCCCTTTTCATCATCTTTTCGATGCCACCCATGTCTGAAATATTCAGCAGCATCGGGGTTAAAATATTGCTCAGCGAATAGGAGGCCGTGTGTGGAACACGCGATGCAATATTTGGAACGCAGTAATGCGTAACATCATGAACCTGGTAAACCGGATTGTGATGGGTAGTGGCCCTGGAGGTTTCAAAACAACCACCCTGGTCAATGCTCACGTCCACAATTACCGAACCGGGCTTCATTTGCCTCACCATATCTTCGCTGATGAAACAAGGCGCCACCTTGCCGGAAGTATGCTTAGCCGAAATAATTACATCTGCTTCAAGCATGGCTTTCAGAAGCAATTTAGGTTGCAAAGTAGAAGTATAAACCCGCCTGTTAAGATTGTTCTGAATAGCCCTTAGTTTGTAAGTGGAATCGTCGAATATTTTAACCAGCGCCCCAAGGCCCAATGCGGTTCTTGCAGCATATTCAGCCACGGTACCGGCACCAATTATCATTACTTCGGTGGGTTTAATCCCCGGAAATCCGCCAAGCATTTCACCTTTTCCATATTTTGGGTTACTCAAAAATTCGGCTGCCACCAATATTGCTGTGTTTCCAATTATCTCGCTCATGGATTTAAGAAGGGGGAAGGCACCTGTTTTATCTTGAATGAATTCGTAAGCAATGGCCTTTACCTTTTTTGCGGTTAACCGCTGGAAGTATGCCTTTTCGCGATTTGGCAGAAAAATGGATGACATCAGCGTCGTATGTCGTTCTAATTTCTCAATTTCACCATCGGTGGGTGGTGCAATCTTCACAACGATATCCGATTTAAAAACCTCCTCAGAATTTGATACAATTTCAGCACCCGCTTCTGCATATTTTTCATCTGAAAAATTTGCTGCCACGCCTGCTTCACGTTCAACCAAAACACGATGCCCGTTTTCGACAAGTAAACTTACAGCATCAGGCACCAGCGCAATTCTGTTTTCATCATCAGACAATTCCCTGGGGATACCGATCATCATTTTCTTTTTCCGGGGAATCACTTCAAGCAACTCTTCCTGAGGCATTAGCTTTTCTTTTTCGGAAAAACTCAGGTAACTCTTGCCTTCATCGCTCATAAGATCAGGGGTTTAATAATTAGCATTCGTAGTTTTTCGTAGCTCTTACAATACAAATATACTAAAATATCCAATTTTTTGTTTGGCTAAAGATGCAATTGCTACTCAATCAGAAATTTTAAAATTCTTGTTGCAAACGATTGCAATAAGGCCTGAAAATGTTTATTAAAAAATTAACAATTTAAAGCCCTGATAATGTTGATAACTTGGGAGCCGAAGTCCCTGTAACAAAGCAACTAAAGCTTAATTTTTTGTACTTTTGTATTTTAATTTTAAACACATAAAACTTTACTGAATATTCTATATGACAGCAGAAGAAAAAAGCAATTTAGCGAAAGAAAATTATACAGCCGATAACATCCAGGTACTTGAAGGTTTAGAGGCCGTTAGGAAAAGACCGGCAATGTATATCGGGGATGTAAATGTTAAAGGTTTGCATCACCTGGTTTATGAGGTTGTCGACAACTCAATCGACGAAGCACTGGCCGGTTATTGTGATTCAATAGATGTCATTATCCATAAGGATAATAGTATCACCGTTACAGACAATGGCCGGGGAATTCCAACAGGTATTCATGAAAAAGAAAACCGGTCCGCGCTTGAAGTGGTAATGACTGTCCTTCATGCAGGAGGTAAGTTTGATAAAGGATCTTATAAAGTTTCGGGTGGATTGCATGGTGTTGGAGTCAGCGTTGTGAACGGTCTGTCAGAGAAACTTACCGCCACTGTTTATCGGGAAGGAAAAATCTTTTTACAAAATTATGAAAAAGGGGATCCGACTGCACCTGTATCTGAAATTGGCAAATCGGACAAATCAGGAACCACAATTCATTTTAAACCTGACGTTTCCATTTTTCTTATTACCCATTACGATTTTTCCATTTTGGCAGCACGTTTGAGAGAACTTGCTTTTCTAAATAAAGGTATCCGTCTTACTTTAAAAGATGAGCGCATTAATAATGGTGAGGCTCCTTTCGAAACATTTTATTCAGAAAATGGACTCTCTGACTTTATCCAATACCTGGATGAGAGCCGGGAAAAATTAATTGCAGAAACGATTCACATCGAGGGCGAAAAAAACAAAGTTCCCATTGAAATTGCTATGCGTTATAACACCTCATTTTCTGAAAACCTACACTCTTATGTAAACAATATCAATACGCAAGAGGGTGGAACACATTTATCAGGTTTTCGAAGGGGACTAACAAGAACCCTAAAAAGTTACGCTGACCGGTCAGGCATGCTGGCAAAACTTAAATTTGATATCAATGGTGATGACTTCCGGGAAGGATTAACCGCAGTCATTTCTGTAAAAGTAGCTGAACCTCAATTTGAGGGACAAACAAAAACCAAGCTTGGAAACTCAGATGTTATGGGTGCCGTTGATCAGATGGTTAGTGAGGCCCTGTCAAACTTCCTTGAAGAAAATCCCAAGGATGCCAGGACGATTGTTCAGAAAGTGATATTGGCAGCAACAGCCCGCCATGCCGCACGCAAAGCACGCGAACTGGTGCAAAGAAAAAATGTATTGTCCGGTTCCGGTCTACCGGGGAAATTATCGGATTGTTCAGAGCGAAATCCTGAGCTTTGTGAAATCTACCTTGTAGAGGGAGACTCTGCCGGAGGAACTGCGAAACAGGGGCGTGATAGAAAATTCCAGGCGATCCTCCCATTGAGAGGGAAAATTTTAAATGTTGAAAAAGCATTGCCACATAAAATATTTGAGAGCGAAGAAATCAAGAATATTTTTACGGCCCTGGGTGTGAGCGTAGGAACTGAAGAAGATAGCAAAGCATTAAACATGGAGAAACTACGGTATCATAAGGTAATTATTATGACTGATGCTGATGTAGATGGTAGTCATATTGCGACTTTGATCCTGACTTTCTTTTTCAGGCATATGATCGATTTGATTGAAAAAGGATATGTTTATATTGCTACACCACCGTTTTACCTGATCAGAAAAGGAAAAACACAACGATACTGCTGGACGGAAGAAGAACGTGAACGCGCAATATTGGAATTTAACCCGGATGGTTCAGATAAAGGAATTCATATCCAGCGTTACAAAGGTCTTGGTGAGATGAATGCCGAACAACTATGGTCGACGACGATGGATCCCGCAAAACGTACACTTCGCCAGGTAACGATTGAAAATGAGCCCGAAGCCGATCATACCTTTAGCATGTTGATGGGAGACGAGGTGCCGCCACGACGAAAGTTTATCGAAGACAATGCACGATATGCCAATATCGATATTTAGAAACCTGTGTAAAAAGTAAAAGCCGCCTGTACAGGCGGCTTTTTTTGGGTGGAAGATGGGACTTGAACCCACGACCCCTAGAACCACAATCTAGTGCTCTAACCAGCTGAGCTACATCCACCATTTTTGCGGCTGCAAATATACAACTAATTTGAAATTTGCAAGTTCGCAACACTCATTTATCCGTTTGAAAAACTACCTGATCGTTGCGATTGTTTTCCTACTTTTGGATGTCGATGTTCTTCAGAAAAAAAACATATATTTCAACAGGTTCCCTAAACAAACTGGCATGGCGACGGTTTAAGAAGAACACACTTGGTGTGATTTCATTGTCGATAATTATTCTCACCATTCTCATTTCAATCTCAGGATATTTGATCACGCCTGATTCTACGCCTTTTGCAAATAAACAGATCCTCGAAATTAGCACCCAGAAACCCGGATTTAGTGTTCAGATGCTGAGGGTCAGAAAAAATGAGCCAATACCCCAAAGCTCATTTTTTCAGAAAATGTTATTCGGGATAAAAAGTGAATTTACAGAAATTCCGATCGAATCATATCGATTCTCAAATGAACAGATCAAGGTGATTTTATTTGATCCGGATGGCCGGGGAATTGAAGAGGCTTTTAATCTTGTCGATGTAGTTTATCCGATTAAATATCAAACCATGGTCAAGAGTGATCCAGAATTTGTTGAATTAATAGACGGAAATCAGGAAACGGTCATACTTAGTGACCTAATGCAGGAAGTTGAAGAGAATCACATCATTCAAAAAAAGTACTGGTTGGGTACCGATCAGTTTGGCCGCGATTTATTGAGCCGTTTAATAATTGGTTCCCGGGTAAGCATGTCGGTTGGCTTTATTTCTGTCGCGATATCATTGGTATTTGGCATTTTACTCGGTTCGTTAGCCGGTTACTTCGGGGGGCGCACTGACCAACTTATCATGTGGTTTATTAACGTAATCTGGTCAATCCCTACCCTGCTTCTTGTGATCGCGATAACCTTTGCGTTAGGCCGAGGGTTTTGGCAGATTTTTGTGGCTGTCGGTTTAACGATGTGGGTAGAAGTAGCCAGGGTGGTCAGGGGGCAAATCATCAGTCTCCGGGAAAAAGAATTTATCGAAGCCGGTGTGGCTCTTGGGTTTTCCAATTTCAGGATCATCACCCGGCACATCCTTCCAAACATTCTAAGTCCGGTTATTGTGATATCCGCAGCCAATTTTGCTGCCGCAATATTAATTGAGGCGGGCCTGAGTTTCCTGGGTATTGGGGTTCAGCCACCAATGCCTTCGTGGGGAAGCATGATCAAGGAATATTATAGCTTCATCATTCTTGACTCGGCATATCTTGCAATAACACCAGGAATTGCAATCGTAATACTGGTCCTTGCTTTTATGACGTTGGGAAATACACTTCGGGATGTACTGGATGTAAAAATGGAAAATACCTAATTCAAGTAAAAGTTTCTATAAATTTACCAATCATTACCAAAATTTTCGGTCACCAGCTCCAATTTTG
>JAUXBM010000134.1 GCA_030619415.1 Chlorobiota bacterium | reverse complement strand
TTAGCAACAGACATTTTTTAAGTAATATTGTAATCGTTTCAGAAGAATATCGTTTTAATTAGCAACAAACATTAGTCAATTCAATTTGGGCACACCAGTTCTTGATATCAGAAACCTTACAAAGTCGTACGGTAGTTTAATGGCGCTCAGTAATTTTTCGCTTACTGTAAACAAGGGTGAGGTGTGTGGCATTCTCGGACCGAATGGCAGTGGCAAAACCACCACACTTGGTATTTTGCTCGATATTTTGAAAGCAGACAGTGGAGCGTATTTTTGGTTTGGTGAGGAACCTACAAATTTGCAAAGAAAACGGGTGGGCGCATTGTTGGAAGTTCCCATTTTTTACCCTTATTTATCAGCGGTCAGGAATCTTCAGATTGTCGCCGACATTAAAAACATCTCGTACGATTATATTGATGGTGTGTTGAAAACAGTAGGCCTGACTGAACGCAAAAACCACAAATTTAAAACCTACTCACTTGGGATGAAACAGCGCCTGGCATTGGCTGCAGCACTGTTAGGACAGCCAGAGGTATTGATCCTTGATGAACCGACCAATGGCCTCGATCCGCAGGGTATTGCCGAAATCAGGGAACTGATCATTAAAATAGGCGAGGAGGGTACAACAGTTTTGCTCGCCAGCCATCTGCTTGATGAAGTGCAAAAAGTGTGTACACATGTGGTTATTCTCGAAAAAGGCAAGAAGCTTGGCGAAGGCAGTGTAAAAGAAGCGCTGAGTGCGACAACCTCATTTGAACTGGCAGCTAATAATATGGATTTGTTGCGATTACAGCTTGAACAACATGAAGATGTTTCTGAAGTTCACAATGACAAAGGCTTGCTTATTGCCACTTTGGCAAAAGAGTTACGGGCCGATGAGATGAATAAGTACCTTTCTGATAAGGGAATTTACCTCACACATCTGGCCCAGCGTACAAGAACACTTGAAAAATATTTTCTCGAATTACTATCCGACAACCATGCTTAGTCTCCTTAAAATAGATTTTAAAAAATATTTCTTCAGCAAAACATTCTGGGTGTTGGGCCTGATGTACCTGGGGTTGATTTTTATGATACTGTTTGCTTCAGAATGGGTTCTGAACAATGTGGTAAAAGAGGCCAGTACACAGACGGCCATGCAAATCCCGACCTTTTCTTTATACGAGTTTCCGTTGGTATGGCATAACCTTACCTTCCTGGGGGGATTGGATGTGATTAAATTAATCATGGCACTAATGGTGATTATCTTTGTCACACGTGAGTTCACTTTTCGCACCATCCGGCAAAATGTGATGAACGGGCTTAGCCGTACTGAATTTCTTTTTTCGAAAGTGCTTTTTATTTTCAATCTCAGCTTATTTGCTACGCTCATTATCTTCCTTTCGGGGACGATTCTTGGACTTAAAAATTCGGAGCAAATCAGTATTTCATTGTTCTTCGAATATTTTCATTTCCTGCCGGCTTACCTGCTCGAAATGTTTACATTTTGTGCATTGTGCCTCATGATTGCCTTCCTGGTAAAGGGGCCGATCCTTTCTGTTGCGGTATTAATAATCTATTATATTGCCGAACTGATCCTGCCGTACAGTTTGCCCGAATCGGTTTCGCCTTACCTCCCTTTTGTTTCGATGCGGAATATTATCGATACGCCAAATTCATCATTGATGAAATTATTTAGTATCAACTTCCGTGAGTATATTTCTATTCCTGATACAATTACTTGCCTTATCTACAGTGTGGTTTTCATCGGAGTTGTATATTTGGTATTGCGAAAACGAGACCTTTAGTTTATTCAACTGTTGGCAAACATAAAGTAGTAGATACTTAAAACTAAATAATAATAGTAATTGATCAACTTTAAGAAACCCAATTATGGACAAAAAGAAAATATTGATTTTAGGTGCCGGAATGGTAGTTAAACCAGCAGTGGATTATTTTTTGGATAGATGCAATTATCATGTAATTATTGCTACAAGAACTGTATCAAAAGCCCATGCAATAATTGGAGGAAGAGAAAATACTACTGTCATTCAGTGGGATGCTACGGATTTTGAGAAGCTCGACAAAATGGTTCCCCAGGCTGATTTGGTTGTAAATTTTATCCCTCCTGCCTTTCAGGTAGAATCAACTAAGATATGTATTAAGCACAAAAAGCATATGATACATACAGATTTTACAATTCCCGAAGTAACAGCAATGGATGATGAGGCTAAAAAGGCAGGTGTAATAATCTTAAACGAAATCGGTGAAGATCCGGGTATTGATCACATGGGCATTAAAAAGTCACTTGATGAAATTAAAAGAAAAGGAGGCAAAGTGATAAGCCTTGATTCTTATGGCGCAGGGTTGCCCTCGTTTGAAGATAACAGAAACCCTTTTGGCTACAAGTTTTCGTGGAACCCAAAGGGATTGATGAAATCAGCTATGGCTTCCGGAGAATATATCAGGGAAGGTAAAATTATCGAGGCGAAAAATCTTTTTGATCATTTCAGGGTTGTTGACCTTGATGGTCTCGGAACATTTGAAACCTATCCCAACAGAACATGTGCAGTATATAAAGAACCATACGGGCTTGATGATGATGTAAGTTTCTACAGAGGCCTTCTCAGGTTTACAGGCTGGTGTAATACAATAAGAAAGTTCATGAAGCTGAACCTATTGGATTATCAAACTATTAATAATTATGAAAATCTGACATATAATGAGTTTTTAAGTCGCCTTGTAAACTCATCGAAAGATGGAGCAGAGGCAATTGCCAATTATTTTAATCTCGAAACAAATGATGATTTTATCAATAGGTTAAGATGGCTGGGGTTCTTCGAAGACAAACAAATAGTTATTGACAAAGGCTCAAATGTAGATGTGCTGGTTGATTTGATGCTGAAAAAAATGTCGTATCAATCGAACGAAAAAGATATGGCGATAATTCATGATGATATTATAGTTGATTTTAACGGCAAAAGGGAAAAATGGTCATCAACAATGGTCGTTAATGGAATCCCTGAAGGTGACAGTGCAATGGCAAGGACTGTTTCATTACCTGTAGCAATTTCAACAAGATTGATATTAGAAGGAAAGATAACATTGAGAGGTTCAGTATTACCTATCTACCCGGAGATATACAATCCTGTTCTTGAAGAACTTGAGGAATTTGGGATAAAGTATAATCATCGAAAGAGAATAATTGAATAAATGAAATAACGGCATAAAAAAATAACGCAGTACACATAGCCAAGCCGATATGAAATACAGGATATTACATACTGTTTCCCTTTATTGCCTATCCTTATTAATTTCCTGTAGCGCATCGCAGCAGCAGGCTGTACAAAAACCCATTCCGGAACCAAACAATCGATACGACAGCGAGTTTCCTGTAAAGGATATTTCGAAAGAACTGGATTATCTGTCAACGACTGTTAAAAAGCTGGATTGCCTTGCTTTTTATATGTCCTATGTATTTCCACCCGGTAACAATGTTGATATAAATCAATTGACGGAATCGGTATTGAAGAATGAAGCCATTGGTAGCAGCGTGACCAATGAGTCGGTAAGCGGTACAGCCATTGTTGTGTACTATGATGGTGGATTGGCAGGTATGCTCACTTGTGCCCACGTTGTCGATTTCCCGGATACCCTTGTTGCACGTTACCAGGATGGACAGGGAGCAATCCAGGTGCTGTCGATAAAGATTAAACAGCAAAATTACATCAACGATTTACCGGAGGGTGAAGCTGTTGAAATTGTCGTCAGCGATGCAAGCCGGGATATCGCCTTTCTGAAGAAAGAATTGCACGACCATGTAGAGCCACCGGCTGTGATGAATTTTCCGGTAGGTAAATCGAAAGACCTCGACTGGGGAACCGTTGTTTATGTAATGGGTTTCCCGGTGGGCAATTTAATGGTTACACGGGCCATCGTTACCAAGCCCACCAGAACTGGAAAAGGAAGGTTTTTAACAGATGCACTTTACAATCGAGGTATTAGCGGAGCTCCCGTGGTGGCTATTCGTGATGGTGCACCGAATTTTGAATGGGTGGGCATTGCCAGTTCGGC
This sequence comes from Chlorobiota bacterium, assembly GCA_030619415.1. Taxonomy (GTDB): domain Bacteria; phylum Bacteroidota; class Bacteroidia; order Bacteroidales; family F082; genus JAADID01. The sequence goes on along the minus strand of JAUXBM010000134.1, from coordinate 1,546 downwards.
GGCTGCCGAAAGGGTATTTTATACAAAACCCGGCAAAGAATCACCAGAATTTATAAATCCAGAAGATCCATATAAAGGCGACTTATATGTTGATTTTAGAAAGACAATCAAATACGGAATTACATTCAACGTAACCGTAGATGAGATCATGCATTTCTTTTCCAAAAACCGGTCGCAATTCGAAAAAGAAGGTTTTGATGTGGAACGGTTTTTTAAATAAACCCCGCCGATGGATTGATATTAATTGCAGCCATCATTAACGGATATTTTCGCTGTAAAACGGTATGTTTTGTTCTGATATAAGGAGTTAGGCAAAATTATAAAACAAAAAAAATGGAAACTAAAAACCCAATTGTATTTATAAGTTACAGTCATGATAATACCAAACATCAAGATCAAGTATTAGATTTATCAAATCGACTTAGATCAGAAGGCATAGATTGCGTTTTAGACCAGTATGAAGAATCACCCCCTGAAGGATGGCCAAGATGGATGGAATCAAATATTAGAACTGCTGACTTCGTACTTTTAATTTGCACAGAGACATATTACAATCGGGTTATGGGTATTGAAGAAGAAGGGATTGGTCATGGTGTTAGATGGGAAGGCCATTTGATTTATCAACAATTATACAATGCTGGCACCCTCAATACAAGATTCATTCCTGTAATTCTAAGTAGTGAAAATTCTAAATTCATACCTGACCATCTTCAAGGTTCAACATACTATAACATTGGTAATAGTGAGCAATTTGACAAACTATATTGGAGATTACGAGGATTAAAAACTAAAAAACCAGAATTAGGAAAGTTAAGAGAATTACCTAGTAAAGAACGAAGAACTCTTTTCGTTACTGGAGTAATAGATATAGAGTTTTGGAACAAGGCAGGTTGGAAAGGCGTGGCATATATACATGACTACGAAAACAAGGAACCACCAATAATGGGACTCCTATTTACAAATAAAGAGATTGCAATCAAGATTTTTAAGGGTTGGATAGCAAACCTTGGAGAATATGACTTAAATAACGAACTCAGAATATCAATTGTAGAAGGAAACGTAAAAGGAGAACCATTTGGTTATTATGTCCATATTAATAATTATATGGAAAATACAATTAAACGTTTAGAATCAGAGAGAAAGGACTTTAATTTAGACATCTTTTTAGTTGTGAGCAGAATTCATAGAATGAATCCTGAGCCAACATCAAAAAACCTTTATATTTTCAAAAAGCGTTTTGAAATGTTTAATTCATATTCACTTATTCCCTGTGTTTTACATGAAGGTAATAAAGTTGAAATCATTGATGGTTTTAGAATTCTGAAAAAGAATGTTGAATTAAGACACATTACAGATATAAAATCGAAAAATGATCCTGACGCTGTTTTAAAGAAAGAATACGTTCAAGAAATTTAGGAGAAATAACTTTGCCTAACAAAAAATATAGTGCATTTGGCAGATAGCGCTGAAAATGAAAATAATAGCTATAAATAAAATTAGTCGTAAGTTGAAAATGAAGCGTTTTAAAATGCCAAACGCATCATAT
>JAUXBM010000039.1 GCA_030619415.1 Chlorobiota bacterium | reverse complement strand
TGGTTTCTCGAAATCAAGTTCATCTGCATTGCTGTATTTTGCTTTTGTGATTGCTGCATTGACCCAGAAAGAAACAATTGAGGTGACAATCATTAATATCCGCATTACAAAAATCCATGTTAGCAACTGAACCTGGTTTGCCGGGTCAACTACAGCAAGCAGGATGAATGCAATCAGGGCAACACCCGTTACACCATAAGTCTCGAATCCATCGGCAGTTGGCCCAACACTATCACCGGCATTATCACCAACACAGTCGGCAATGGTTCCGGGATTGCGCGGGTCGTCTTCACCGATTTTGAAAATTACTTTCATCAGGTCAGAGCCGATATCGGCAATCTTTGTAAAAATACCTCCGGCAATTCTGAGGGCAGATGCACCCAGCGATTCGCCAATGGCAAAACCAATAAAACTGGCACCTGCGTATTCTCCTGGAACAAACAACAGGATAATCAACATCATCATCAGTTCGAGGGAGATGAGAACAACACCAATACTCATTCCTGCATTTAATGGAATATTGAGAAGTTTAATCGGTTTTCTCTCGAGGGATGCAAAAGCCATTCTTGAGTTGGCCAAAGTGTTCATCCGAATACCAAACCAGGCAACGGCATACGATCCAAGGATTCCAACAACGGTCCAGCCAAGGATCATTAAAACACCACCAATACCAAAGGCATTTTCCATATGAGACTCTCCGGTTACTGGATCAACAACCTCATGTTGAGATAAGAATCCAAAATAAAAGGCAACAATGGTTCCTATGAAAAGGAACAGGATGGCAAGAAATTTTCCTTGCTGAATCAAATAGATTTTTGCAGTTTCAAAAATTACCTGGGCAACATCCAACATCGACTTGTGCGCCCTTATTTTTTTTACCTGAACAAATTGATATAAACCAAACATAAAGCCTGCAAGGGTGATCAGGAAACCCCAATACAGGATGGTTTGACTTTTAATTCCCTCAGGAATCACCAAGTCGGCCTCGCTGGCGGATGCCAATATTGGCACTGACAACAATGCCAGGAACGATAGAATTTTTTTCATAATGACACTTAAATTTTTACTTATTAATTTACGGTTTTCGAAGAAAGGCGCTAATATAGAAAAATAGGTGAAAAATCTCACGGCCAGCTAATTTTAGTTATTAAGACTTCGGGCTTATTTTTCCAGTACGATATCAGTTGTTTTTTATTCGATTAAATCAAGCGGAAAAAATCAATTATTATCTCTAAATCAGATCCTTATTAAATCTGTTTGAAATTCAATGCGACTGCACCACCAGCATCCTAAAAAGTTTTCTACTTTTAAGGTCTTGTTTTTTGAGAGAAACGGATGAAGAAAATCAAACTTGAAATAGTGGGTATGTCCTATAGCCAATCACAAAGTGGGGCATATGCATTGATATTGGGAGTGAGTGGTGAAAAGCGCAGGCTGCCTATTATTATTGGCGGTTTTGAGGCGCAGGCCATCGCTATTGAACTCGAAAAAATGAAACCAACCCGGCCGCTTACTCACGACTTATTTAAAAATTTTGCCGACCATTTTAAGATTAAGGTTACCGAAGTAATTATTAACAAATTTGAAGAAGGCATATTTTTTTCACAATTGATTTGTAGTAGTGAGGGCCAGACTTCAAAAATTGACAGCAGAACAAGTGATGCTGTTGCCCTTGCAATAAGGTTTGGTTGTCCGATTTACGCACTCGAAAGTATTATTGAAGAAGCAGGCATTGAAATGGATGATGCAAGTACAAGCGAAGATATGGGTGCGGAACTTGCCAGTGAAAAAGAAATCGGTTCAATGACCGGGAAATACGATGATTATTTATTGGAAGAGCTGCAAGATATGCTCAAAAAGGCCATTGCCGATGAAGATTATGAAGAAGCATCCAAAGTGAGGGATGAAATAAACAAGCGCAAAAAAAAGATTGAATAACGACGAAATCTAAAACCTTCCTTTGAAGCGCACTCGCTAGAAATTCCAATCAATGCTTCACCACAGCTACTTCTTCGGGATTATGCTTATGCTTAAAGAAAATGGCAAACAAGATGGTAATAATTAAAGAATAGGCTGCAAATGTGAGCCAGATGCCTTGCCACTCATAATTGCCATTTGCATCTTTGAAGAAATTATCAATAATTAAACCACTGCTCCAACTTCCCAAAATAGCACCAAAGCCATTGGTCATCATCATAAATACGCCCTGAGCACTTGCACGGATACTGGAATCGGTTTGGGTTTCGACAAATAAAGAACCCGAAATATTAAAGAAATCGAAAGCCATTCCATAAACAATATTCGACAGGATAATCATCCAGAGCATTTCGGCCGGGTTTCCATAACCAAAAAAGGCAAAGCGCAATACCCACGCAACCATACTGATCAGCATTACTTTTTTGATCCCAAAACGCCTTAAGAAAAAGGGAATGGCCAAAATAAATAAGGTCTCCGACATTTGGGAAATCGACATAATAATAGCCGGGTATTCTACTGTCAGCAAATCTTTATACTCCGGAACTTTTGCAAAATCATGCAAGAAAGTATCCCCATAGGCATTGGTTAATTGTAAAGATGCCCCCAACAGCATGGAGAAAACAAAGAAAAGGGCCATCTTGCTGTTCTTGAACAAAGCAAAAGCTTTTAAGCCCAAAGACTCAACAAACGATTTGGTTTGAACATTTTTATTGATTGCACATTTTGGGAGCGTGAAGGCAAAAAGACCAAGTGCCAATGATGCAGCCGAGGCCACGTAAAACTGTGTGGCTGAAGTTTCAATTTTCAGCAGGCTCACTGTCCACATGGCAACTATAAAACCAATGGTTCCAAATACACGGATGGGAGGATAATGCTTAATTACATCCAGGTTTGCACCATTCAAAGCAGAATAGGCTACAGTGATGGAAAGCGAAATGGTGGGCATATAAAAAACCATGTTGAGCAACATGACCCAAAAGAAAGTTGATGGATCATTTACTTCCGGTAGCATAAAAAGAACAACAGCACCAATTAAATGGAATATGCCCAGAAGCTTTTCGGCATTTACCCATCGGTCGGCAATAATTCCTGCTATCGCCGGCATAAATAATGAAGCAATTCCCATTGTAGAGAAAATGATACCAAATTCAGTCCCGCTCCATTGTTTATTCTGGAACCAATATCCTCCAATCGTTATCAGCCATGCCCCCCAGATAAAGAATTGCAAGAAGTTCATGACTGTAATCCGAAACTTTATCCCCATAATGTATTGCTCCTTTGATTTAAAACCGGTAAATTTAAGCTAATCTTGTTTTTTACAAACGCCTTTCCGCTTGCTTGAAATCAACCTATGTGGCAATTGTGGAAGCAGATTTGTTGGAGCGTGAAGAAAACCAATTGATAAATAATTGAATATTAACAGACTAATGAACCACCTGTTTTTTAGTGTTTTTTCTTTTTTACTGTGTGATTATGTTGATAACTTTGAGCCCTGATACATGCAAGCATATTCCTAAATTTAAATTGGTTTCGGGTCTTGAGTCTCAGGTCTCGGGTTTCGAGTCTGAGGTCTCGAGTCTCGAGTCTCAAGTCTCAGGTTTCGAGTCTCAGGTCTCAGGTCTCAGGTCTTGATTCCTGGCTCTTATATCTTGGTTCTAATAAATAACAAATGAAACAATATCTCGATCTTCTTAAAAAAGTATCAGAAACCGGCATTCAAAAGACCGACCGCACCGGTACAGGTACAATAAGTGTCTTTGGTCCGCAGATGCGGTTCGATTTGCAGGATGGCTTCCCCATGCTCACCACCAAAAAACTTCATTTAAAATCAATTATCTACGAATTGCTTTGGTTCTTAAAAGGGGACACAAATATTCAGTACCTCAATGAAAATGGAGTGAAAATATGGAATGAATGGGCAGATTCAAATGGTGACCTTGGTCCGGTTTATGGAGCCCAATGGCGCAATTGGAATGGAGAAGGTATTGACCAGATTTCACAGGTTATCGATCAAATTAAAAACAATCCTGACAGCCGGAGATTAATGGTAGCCGCCTGGAACCCCTCTGTTTTGCCTCAACCGGGTAAGTCGTTTTCAGAAAATGTGGCATCCGGCCATGCAGCTTTACCACCTTGTCATGCTTATTTCCAGTTTTATGTCGCCAATGGTAGATTGTCGCTGCAAATGTATCAGCGAAGCGCCGATATCTTTTTGGGAGTGCCTTTTAATATTGCCTCCTATGCACTCCTTTTAATGATGGTGGCACAGGTTACTGATCTTAAAGCGGGAGAATTCGTTCATACTTTTGGTGATGCACATATTTACCTCAACCATCTGGAACAGGTCAACTTACAGATGAGCCGCGAAACACGGCCTCTTCCGAAAATGACTGTAAATCCGGCGGTTAAAAGTATTTTCGATTTTAAGTTTGAAGATTTTGAATTAACAGATTACAATCCACATCCGCATATTAAGGGTAAGATTTCGGTTTAATAAATAAATTGATACCAACAATGAAATTATTCCAATTGATCAATTCAACTAATTTGCCCATTCAACTAATTTAACCAAATAATATGAATATTTCAATAATAGTTGCCATCGCTTCAAACCACGCAATCGGAAAGGACAATGACCTTCTTTGGCATATTTCAAAGGACCTCAAACGATTCAAAGAAATGACGCTCGATCATTTTATTGTGATGGGAAAGAAGACTTATTTTTCTTTACCGAAAAGGCCTTTGCCCAACCGGACAAGTATGATCATTACAGATGTGGAAGGGGAGGAGATTGACGGTTGTTTGATGGCTTATTCCATTGAGGATGCCATAACCAAAATGGACAGCGAAAATGAAAACTTTATTATTGGCGGCGGTTCCATATATTCGCAGTTTATTAAGCACGCCGATAAAATGTATATAACCCGGGTACACAGGAAATTTGAGGGTGACACTTTTTTTCCGGAATTTTCGTTAGATGACTGGAAATTAATAGAAAAGGAAGATGTGACTGACGACAAGCAGAACAACTTTTCTTATTCATTCGAAACTTATGACCGCAAGTAGATGACACTTAGGTGGATCATTATTATATTAATGTTTTTTTCGGTGCTTTCGTGCCGGAAGAACGACAATACATCAATCAGCTATCAGGAAGGGATTGAGACCTCGCGTTCCTTCGTAAGCGGTCAACACCTGATGACACTTTTATTAAATACTTATTTCAAAAGTATAACTGATTCCGTTTTAATGGCTGATGGAACAAGCAAGATTGACGGCGCCACTGTCACCTTTCAAAGTAATACACCACAGAAATTAAGAATTAAGTACCCTGACTGGGGCGCTGATGATGGATATGGGTATAGGAGAGCAGGAACTTATGAGGCTTTGACTGCTACTTTTTTTAACGACCCCCAGGGAATTATCGACTTTGATTTTACAGATTTTGTGTATGTATACACAAAGAACGATTCTCCATATCCCGATTCCTTATGGGTTGGACAGATGGCAATAAATAATTTGAGAAAACCAAATGGCACGGACAATCAGTATTTAATAGAAGTTGAGAATTCGAGATACGTTTATGGTGATTCGACGGGTGTGTTAACTTTTAATATGGAACAGTATTTTGAAAGATTAAAGGAACCTGGTACGGTTTATTATAGTCCAAATGATAAGTTTAATATTTGGGGTGGAATGACCGGAACATCTGCAAACGATTATGATTTTGAGGCCATTATCAATAGTGAAAACTATTTGCGAAATGAATTTTTATGCAATTGGCTGAAACGCGGTCCAACCATCATAAATTCAGAGCGATTTAAATACGAATCGTTGGTTTGTTTTCCCGGGGTGGATTCTTGCCAAAATGAATTGCTTTCGGATAGCTGCGAGAACCAGTACGTGGTAATAGTCGATGAGAACCAGTTTCCGTATCCCTTTGATGATTAGCCTACTCTTTTAACAGTTCATTAATTTTCTTCTTCATAGCCTTAAATTCTTTCTTGTCGTACAGACGGGTCAGAAAAGCAATATTTCCTTCTTTATCAATCACCACATTCCTGGTAACTCCGCTTCTTTTGTTCGCAAATTTGGCAAATATTTCAGCGCCAGGGTCAAGGGCCATTGGGTAGGTAACTTTCATCTGTTTTTTAAAAGCCACTACCTTTTCGATTGGTTCGTCGTAATCAACACCTATCAGGATGAATTCCTTGTCTTTATTCGGCAGCCAAATTTCTTTTTCAAGATGGGGCATTTCTTTCCGGCAAACAGAACACCAGCTTGCTGTGAATTGCAGAACGACCACCTTGCCTTTCAGGTCGTCAAGTTGTATTGAAGTGCCATCTATTAAGTCAAGCTTTATATTCGGAACTTTGTCTCCGACCTGAACAATATATCCTGAATCTTTTTCAATCTGTGCATTGAGCGCCAAAGTGCAAAGGAGTATAATTAAAGAAATAAGTGCTTTTTGCATACTTGTTGTTTATTTCAGCGCAAAATTAAGGAACCCGAAATAAATAGTTCTAGGAGGTCTTGTTTAATAACTTTTTAACTTTTCGCGAAAATCTAAAGGCTACGAAGTTCATTGTAAATGGCAGGTTGAAATACACAAAGCCGGCATAAACAGCAATTCTTGGTGGCATAAGCAGCATCAATAAAGGTCTCCAGTCGGGTAGCGTCCAATCCCCTTAACAGGAATCCTCCATTTACAGAAAGTTTATTGAGTTTTTCTTCAGTCCACACCATGGCCGTTTAACCGCTAATTGGTTAATCAAGTCGGGCTAAGATAATAATTACTCTATAACTTTTACTATCTGCCAAATCGATACTCCAGGTTATTGGTTTCTCTTCCGTCAGGGTTTGCGCGGAGGTATTTGAGGTCAACCTGGTGGTACCCCGGAATATTAACCAATCCTTTATACATGAATTTTGCCAGGTCTTCCACAAAATACTTCCTTCCGCTTTCCAACTCAAAATAGATGAAACGATCCTGCAAGGTACCATAACTTGCGTTCAAAAGCTCTTCTGTTATAGGCCATGTAAGGATTTGAATATTTGCAGTAATCGAATTGTTGTCGAGTTTTATTTCCTGTGGATAAACCTCAACGGGCAGACCCTCGATATCAAGACCTTCGAGTTGAATAGACTCATCGAGTTTGTTCATGAAATTGTTCACCAGGTCGGTAATGGTTTCCTGCATGATATCCGGCACCTCCTGTTCGGCAAAACGAATAGCATCCTCTATTGGAGGCATGAAAAAAGCAATCACGTCCAGCCACCAGGGTAATTCAACATCGATGTTTACTTTGCTGCCGTCCATAAACATCTTTTCCATTCCCGGGACGTGTCGGAAGTGGAAATATCCATCAATAGTTGCGTAGGCGCCTGTCTCTGTTTCCGTTATTTGGGCATTTATATCAACCTGGTTATTTTCAACAGTAAGTATATAATTTGATAGTACCACGGAAGAAAAATCTTTAATAAACTCTTCTATTTTACTTTTCCCTTTTTCTTTCATATGCTCCACTATCTCAGATCCGGCATGCATCATGAATTCAGAATAGCGGGGAACAATGCTGGTATAAAGATGTTGTGTATTGAGACTGATACCCGGTGTGCCAATGAATAAAACGATTGCACTTCTTGTTTTACTGCCTGGTATTTGTAACTGAAGCGATACAGGGTATTGGTCAACAGATGGTCTTAGATTAGCCGGCGTCCCGAAATAATAAATGTTTCCCAATCCCTCGATGATTGGAGTGATCACATCAAACTCGAGTAAATTTAATGTATTTTTCACTTCATCGGTATCAAACAAACTGTCAATGAATTTTGTCTCAAATGGATCGGATGCAAAGATTGCTCCACCATAATCAAGTACAATTACTGGTGCCTGGTTAATCCTGTTCTTTAATTTTATGCCGAGCCGGACCTCTGCCTCAAAATCGATAGTAAACAAGTCAGGACTGGTTTCTCCCGCGAAACTTATTTTCGGAGTAACTTTTCCACTTATCTTAAAACGAAGTTCAGGTTCTACAGCATCTTCAATTTCCAGGTAAAAATCCGGCTGATCGATATCAACGGTCAGAAAAATAGTGGCTTTTAGTTTGTCCACAATATTGATTTCTTCCTCAACTTCAACTTGTTGCGGAAAAACATTTTGACTGTGAAGGCCTTTCAGTATGTCATCGAATAATTTAATTGACAGGCCGAAGGCAAGTTTGGCATTTCCAATATCCATAATTGTGTGTTTAAGGTGATTAATTTGGTTTTGTACTCACCTACAAATATAAGGACTTAAACAGCAAATGTCAAGACCACCAGCCATTTAGATTTTGAGTATTGAAGTAGAGGAAATATTGTGATTTTAATGTTGGGAACTTCGAGCAATAAAAGATTAAAAAAAAGAGCAGTTTTTATAAACTGCTCTTTTAATTTTTGAGTTAATTTAGAGAAGAATATAGCGAACAATTCATCTGCCTAAACAACCGGATTCCTTAGCCGCGTGAGTCAAGGATTGCAACTTCAGGCGGTCCTAATAATCCACCATCTTTCATTGCTCCAGCCAATTGTGAAGATGCAAAAAACTTTTCAGCTGCCGCTGCTGACTCCCAGTCATTGATCACATAGACCATGTTCGGGTCTTTTTGTGAGGTGCCTACAAAGGCGCTCTTTTCCCCTGATGATTTGCGAAAATCTAAAAATTTGTCAAAGGCTGTTTTCCATGTCGCAAAGTTTTCAACTTTGTGATAAGCTACTGTTTTAATCATAATAATAGTATTAATTGTTAATAAATATGTATTCTTTAAAAATTTCTAACCCGGTTTATCATCGGGTCGCAAGGGGTTAATCGACTTTGCAAGTCGAAAAATTATAATCTTACTATTTGATCTTTTAAGGAATAGGCGAAAGCCAGCACTTCATTGCGTGATTGTGCATCAACTTTGTTTTCATTTTTTCGACGGAACGAATTATTCTGAAGTTGTAGGGTCAATAATTGTAGCAACCTGACTCACGGAATTTGCAGGAAACCCACCTAACTTTGCATGTTCACGAACCATTTCCTCGTTTGGTGCGATGTAAATACAATAGAGTTTATCATCGGTCACATAACTTTGCAGCCATTGAATTTCAGACCCCATTTTTCTTAACACATTACAAGAAGTTTGTGAAATGGCTTTCAATTCTTCAGCAGTTAATTTACCTGCACCGGGAATTTCCCTTTCTATTACGTATTTAGGCATATTATAAAATCTTTAGTTGGTGATAATAATTTATTCTTCTTCTATTCTGCAATTACAAACGTTTTCAGCATATTTTTACTTGAAGCATCCGGCACTTCAGATATCAATGCATAATTACCGGGTTCAAGTGTAACTGTAAAATATCCCGTACTTCCTGCGGGCATGTCATTAACACCTCCTAAAAAAGTAATACCTTTAGGTGCAGGGGTAATTAATCCTTCCGGATCAGCCCAATTCATCCATTTTTCCAGCGCTTCAAGATTGGCGCTTTCATCTAATCTCACAAGGTTAACATCATGGCCTACAAAATTTTCATGGGCAATCTGATCTTTAAAGTGAACCGCAATAATTTGCTTTCCTTTTTTTATAACATCATTATAAACAATTCCATCAGTGCTTGAAATGGTAATTTTTACATTTGGTGTTAATGGCAAATTGTTGGAATTGCTATCAGTAACTATCAGTTCCTTAACCATCCCCATTGTAGAATGAAATACACCGTTGGCCATTTTCACATAACACTCAACGACATAGTAACCCGGTTCTAATTTTAATGTGGTTTCGCTTGTATGACCCGGTGAAACGAGCCCAGACCCACCGGAAAAAACAACTTCAAAAAACCACGCAGGAAGTTTGTTGAATTCAGCATACCCTTCTTCTGTCTTGCCTTCATTTATTAAGTCCATTCCTCTCTGGAATGTAGGGGCAACTTCAAGCTCCATGTCCTTAATGGTCTTACCTTCAGGATATTTATCCAATAAAAAGAAATGTGTTTCATTCGACTTATTTATATAGCGAAACGTATGCCATCCTGATGGAATTTCATCCACCATTTGGAAATCCATCACCTCTGTAACGATCTCAATCGCATTATCCTTATTTTCTGATTTATTATCAGAGCCGCAACTTTGCATTATTAGAAATGAAATTGA
>JAUXBM010000168.1 GCA_030619415.1 Chlorobiota bacterium | reverse complement strand
TATTTATGCAAGTTTACCCGCAGGGGATTACCACCGTCCCATCAAGGCAGGCTCCTATGATTTAACTTTTTCTGCTTTTGGCTTTCACACTAAAACCGTTTACGGAGTCGCAGTATCTGATGAACAAACAACGATTCTAAACATTGAACTTGAACCAAATGTATTGACTTCTCAGTTTTATGCCAGTGATACGCTGGCTAACGTAAATGAACCTATAAACTTCTTTGATACCTCATACGGTGACAGTATCGTAGCCTGGGAATGGACATTCGACGGGGGCACGCCTTATCAGTCAACCGAGGAAAACCCGGAAGGCATTGTTTATGGCGAGACAGGAAAGTATAATGTAACACTGACCGTAACCGGTGAAGCCGGTGGAACAAACACTACCGTAAAAGAAAAGTACGTCCGTGTTGCCGAAACCTACTTTATGCAGGACGCAACCGTTTACCTGTGTGAAGGCGTCTTTTTTGATTCTGGTGGTCCGGACAACAATTATTCTGACAACGAAACCTACACCATGACTTTTGTATCAATGCTTGAAAGCGGAATAATGCAGGTTACATTTCCAGCATTTGAGCTTGAAGAAGAGTCATCTTGCGAATATGATTACCTGGAAATATTTGACGGGATGGATACGGATGCCCCTTTGATTGGAAAATGGTGCGGTATTGATAATCCCGGAAGGATCGTGGCGAACAATATTAACGGAGGGTTGACTTTTAGATTTCATTCCAATGAGTCGAACAATTTTTCCGGCTGGAAAGCGGAACTAAGCTGCGATACCGGGGTTGATATAACGGAATATAGTATTCCTGAAATAAAATTGTTTCCAAATCCCGCGAATGACATAATTACGCTGCAATCATCAGCAACTATAGATTGGGTGATTATTTATAACATAACCGGAAAACAAGTTTACAGATCAAGGGGGGTAGGCTTGTCAATGGATATTAATCTGGCTGATCAGGAGGCCGGTATTTACATTGTTAATATAGTTGGAAACGGATTCAAGGTTCACAAAAAACTAATTATTCATTAGTTTTAGCGCACATGAATCCTCCTGAAAATGACAACACCCCAGCATTAACGGTACAGGTCATTGATACATACGCTCAATTTAAGGAGTTAAAAACAGCCTGGGAAGAAATCTATCTAACCGATCCTTTTGCTACTTTTTATATTTCATGGTTATGGTTTAGTGGTTGGTTAAAAATCACACCCGATCCATGGTTTATTTTGGCGGTCCGGGATGAAGTATCATCAGCATATATCGGTTTTTATATTCTAAAATTAATCACGAACGATCAGTGAGTTAAATATCTAAATGTCATATGGTTGAATTACAGTACATTCACAACCTCATAAAAAGTTAAAAACCTTATTTTTAATTGATGATTGTTTTATATTTGTACCCAACTTATTTTTCTGAAAAAGAAAGATTTTAAACAGCCTATTATGAAGTTTATTGTATCGAGCACCGCGTTGCTCAGAAGTTTGCAAAAGATCAGTGGTGTATTAAGCACAAGCAGTACATTGCCTATTCTTGAAGATTATCTGTTTGAGTTGACAGAAGATAAGTTACGCATTACTGCATCCGATCTTGAAACGACCATTACAGTTGAGCTAACACCCGACAAAGCCGAAAATCCGGGTGTGGTTGCTATTCCTGCCAAAATGCTGCTGGATATCATGAAAACCTTTCCTGAATTACCGGTTACTATTTCGGTGAACATGGAATCGTTAAGTGTTGAATTGTTTGCCGGCGAAGGAAAGTACAAACTTGTCGGGCACCGGAGTGATGAATTCCCCCAGGTACCGAAACTGGAAAACACCCAAACACTTAAACTCACTGCCTCATTGTTGGTGAATGCTTTCAACAAGTCTCTATTCGCTACCGGGAATGATGAATTAAGGCCTGTAATGTCTGGTGTGCTGTGCGAGTTATCAAAAGACAATATTACCTTCGTTGCAACGGATGCACATAAATTGGTTAGATATCGCAGAAGTGATATGAAGCCTGGACTGGAAGGCTCATTTATTTTACCAAAAAAGCCACTCAATCATCTGAGAAACATTATGCCGGATAATGAAAAAGTTGAAGTTAGTTTAGAATATTCAGATACCAATGCTATTTTAACTTTTGAGGATATTACGTTGATCTGCCGTTTAATTGACGGAAAGTACCCTAATTATGAAGCTGTAATCCCTACTCAAAATCCTTTCAAACTTACGGCCGACAGGAAAAACCTTTTGAATGCATTGCGAAGGGTTGCTATTTTCGGAAGCAAATCTACGCATCAGATCAGGTTTAAGATTTCGGGAAAAGAACTTATATTGACAGCAGAAGACATTGACTTTGCCAGTGAGGCCAAAGAACGATTAACCTGTAGTTACGAAGGGGATGACATCGAGATTGGTTTCAATTCCAAGTTTTTGCAGGATATGTTGAATACATTGGAAAGTGAAGTTGTGGGCATCGAAATGTCGGCACCTAACAGGGCCGGTATCCTTATTCCAGAGAAAGAGGCGGACGATCCTGAAGAGATTTTAATGCTTATTATGCCTGTGATGCTAACATCATAAGCGTTTTGAGCAAAACAAAAAAGGCATCCCGGCAATTGATGATTACATTGCCGGGGTTTTTATATTAATTCACAACGATAGCGTAGGAGCTGAACCCAGTTATTGAGTTCATCACCTTTTTAGCCAGACGGACAAAGCCTGAAGATAAAATTTAATAAATGGCAACTAATCAGTGTCAAATGTTCAAGGTTAATGATAGGCTTTCTCTGTGAAACTCAGTGTCTTCTTTGTGGCTCTCTGTGAAACAGCTGTTACACAAAGTTTCTCAAAGAAGCACAAAGTGACACAAAGAATAAACAAGAATTATTGTACCGCCTTATCGTTATTACTTTTCAGCGGACGGATTAGTTACAATAAATGAATTTACTTATGTACAATTTTGATAAAAGAATACCTCGCGAAAACACGAACAATGTAAAATATGATTTGCGTGAAACCTATTTTGGCAATAAAAATGTGTTGCCAATGTGGGTAGCCGACATGGATTTCGAAACTCCTGATTTTATAACGAAGGCCGTTATCGAGCGGGCAAACCATCTTATTTACGGATACTCTTTTCGTCCGGAGGGCTATTATCAATCCATGATAAATTGGGTCAAACGCAGGTTAGCGTGGGAATTGCAGAAAGAGTGGTTGTTATTTACGCCGGGTATTGTTCCTGCCATCAACTTCTCGGTACATACATACACCCATCCCGGTGATGGTATCATTGTTCAAACTCCTGTTTATTTTCCGTTTTTCAGTGCCATTAAAAACAATGGCCGAAAATTAATTGAAAATCAGCTCATCTTGTCTGATGGACAATACACCATGGATTTCGATGACCTGGAAAAAAAGGCAAAAGATGCGAAAATGTTGTTTCTGAGTAATCCACACAATCCTGTTGGACGTTGCTGGACGAGCGAAGAATTGCAACAACTTTCGGAGATATGCCTGAAAAACAATGTGATCGTGATTTCGGATGAGATACACAACGACCTTATATTGCCCGGATTCAGGCACACGCCAACAGCTATATTATCTGACGAAATCACACAAAACACAGTTACTTGCATCGCACCCAGCAAGACCTTTAACATCGCCGGCCTTTCCACTTCAACGGTCATCATCCAAAATGACACACTTCGTAAAAAATTTGAATCTACCCTGGAAAAGCTACATATCAGTAGTGGCAACCTGTTCGGCACTGTAGCATCACAAGCCGGATATACCCATGGCGACCGGTGGCTTGATGAGCTGCTAAAATATGTGGGTGAAAATTTCAATTATCTTGGAAATGTGCTGGAGAATGAATTTTCAAGCCTGAAACTCATCAAAGCAGAAGCCACCTACCTGGGCTGGATTGATTTCCGGGAGACCGGGATGACCGATAAAGCAATTAAGGATTCCCTGATTCATAAAGCTGAACTTGGATTAAGCCACGGACCAATTTTTGGTTCCGGGGGTAGTGGATTTCAGCGTATCAACCTTGCGGTACCCAGGTCGGTGGTTGAAGAGGCGGTCGAACGGCTAAAAACTGTATTCAGTTAACGCGCAATAATTAAATGTACATGAGTGTTTTTGTCTTATATTTGAAAGCACTTTAATAAAACCAGTTAATTATGAAAGTACTCAAAGTCCTCATCATTATTGTAGTCGTTCTGGCAGCAGTTTTCTTTGTTGTTCCATTTTTTCTTGCCGACAGTTTTGTAATTTCTGAAACTTCAGAGATAAAGGCCAGACCGGAAACAGTTTTCCGGCAAGTCAACAGTTACAAAAACTGGAGCAATTGGTCTCCGTTTGAAGCAGACACGACCATGGTAAGTACTTACGAGGGATCTGACAGGGGCGTTGGGTCAAAACGGATTTGGGATGGTAAAAAAGCGGGGAAGGGATCGATGACAATCATGAAGAGCGATCCTTATTCTTACATTCAAAATAAACTTGAATTCGGACCTGATGAAGGCGG
>JAUXBM010000158.1 GCA_030619415.1 Chlorobiota bacterium | reverse complement strand
AGGATATATTGAATTGATCCATTCATGATAAATGGCTTGCTCAACAAACTCATCTCCGGTTGGATTTCCATTTAAATCGACAGAGTTGGTAATCAGCGAATGGCAAGAACCGCATAATTGAGCGTCTTTGATTTGATCGCCATAATTGGGCGTATAGCCGGTATTATTGAACATTGGCATCGTAAATGGATCAATGTAAGGTCCCCATATTTGTTTTGCGGTCCCGATTAATAAATTGCCTGAGAAAATACCCAAAGATTCGCTTTTAATTTGGTGGCATGATGTGCACGAAACGCCATCCATCGCAAGCGGATCGGCTACCATATCATCAATGCCGTAATATTGCTGGCCCAGGTGATGCGCGTTAAAATTTCCAAGAGGAGCGTGACAGCGGGTGCAAACATCCTGGAGAGCCTCAGCATGGTTAGGATTGACAAGGCTTTCATGGCTGACCTTTGCCCTCCACAACGGATCTTTTGCAGCGTTTGCCATCATCGTCGAACGCCAGTCGTCGAGAATTCCTATCGGCTCTCCTTGTTCATTCGTCATGCTGTTGTGGCACAACAGGCATTCGCCTGATGCAGCAAATAGTTCATTGAATCCTGTCGGTAATTCGGTTCCGGCGATTTCTGAAGGATAAAGCACGTGTTGTTTTGATTGATGTTGTGAAACTGACTGAAAACTGCATAATACAAACAATGAAATGTTTAGGTAGATTAATAAAGTGGTTTTGGGCATGATTTGAATTTTTGTAAATATAAGAAAGCTGAAGGATTAATTCCAAACAGTATCTTCATTTTTTTCAGTTAGTTTTACGAAATTATTTACCAAGAAGCTGTCTAAATTTCGTTTTTTAGACAGCTTCTAAGAAGAATCGTTGATAATGATAAATTTGTAAGATGTTAATAACAGGATGAAACATTCGATAGGCACTAAATTATTGGTAAGCGGTTTGGTGGTTTTGACCCTGATTGTATTTATGATCATCGCCAGCCAGGTTGTGGGGAGTTTATTCAAAAATACTTCTGATAATCTGGTGATTGAGTATAATGAATTGGATGCTGTTCAGGAATTGAAATTTTCGATCAGCCAATTAATTCTTGCACCCAGCAGCTATGCCATCTATGGAAATGCTGCCGACTACAACTATTTCAAGAACCAGGTGCATAAAGCCAACGATGACCTTCATTTTTGCGAGAAAGTCCTTACCAGTTCACATGACCTTGAGTTATTGGTGGGTTTTCAGCGAATGATCACCCGCACAGATAGCCTGGGTACTTTGATGTTTCAGCTTGACTATCCTAAAGATTTAGAACAGATTAATGGGTTGTTGGCGAAAATTAGTCAGGAAGTTGATGCCGGAATAATTAATATTGACTTATTGCTAACAGAAACGAAAGAAGAAATCAATGAATATATTGCTATAAGCCAGGTAATTATAAAACACAGTACAATCACGATCCTTTCATTGGGTCTGGTGGTGGCGTTGATTATTCTGTTTGGTGGATGGCTTTTTATCCGAAGCCTGATCCGTCCTATAAATGAATTGGTTACAACCACTAACCAAATTAGCGAAGGAAACAGAAGTGCTAAAGTGAATATTGATACAAAAGATGAATTCCATACGCTTGCAGAATCTTTCAATAAAATGATGGACACACTGGAGAAAACTACGGTATCGAGAAATTACCTGGACAATATTTTAAAAAATATGTTCGGTGTACTGGTGGTTACTGATAACCATCTGAATATTCGCTCTGTAAATAATGCAGCCACCAATTTATTGGGATATACCAAAGAAGAGCTTCTTGAAAGCAATATCCGGAAACTTTTTACGAATGGCATGGATGACGGATCAGCATTTGGAGATATCACCGGTGACATTTATTATGTGCAAAAGAGGATAAGCGCGAAAGAGTATCTGGTTACTAAAGATGGTCATTTTTTTCCTGCCCTGATTTCTTGTTCTGTATTGAAAACTCAAAACAATGAAACCGATGGTTTGATTATTATTGCACACGACCTGACTGAGAAAAAAGCAATTGAGAAAAAACTTGACAAGACCAGAAAGGAAAGACTAATAGATATAAATGAAGCACAGGAAGAAGAAAGAATGAGAATCGCGACAGACCTTCACGATGGTTTGGGTCAAATGCTTACAGCCATTTCATATTCAGTTCAGCAACTGGTTTCAAAAGGGGGCACAGGTGATTTTATTTTGGAAGAACCCATCGCTAACATCCAGCAATATATTGATAAAGCCATCCGCGAAACCAAAAATCTTGCTCATAACCTGATACCCATAGTGCTTAAGGATTTTGGGCTTATTGTTGCTGTCGAAAACTTAATCAGTCGGGCCAATGAGTTGTATGAAACAAAATTCCGTTTTGATGTTTTCGACTTTAATGAACGTATAGACCCGAAGCGGGAAAAGGTTTTATACAGAATTTGTCAGGAGTCGTTAAACAATATCATTAAACATGCCCGGGCAAAAAATGCCACTTATCAGATATATTGGCAGGATTGTTCAGTCGTTCTGGTCATTGAAGATGATGGGATTGGCTTTGATGCAAATGCCATTGAAAAAAAAGGAAAATACTCAGGAATCGGTTTGATTGGTATGCGGGAGAGAGTACTGGCTTTTGATGGTAATTTTACCATTAATTCTGAACCGGGAAAGGGAACCGAGATTATTGTTGAACTTCCCTGTCGAATAAAGTAATATCATGGAAATTGTAAACATTCTTATTGCTGACGATCACCAACTTATTTTAAATGGTATCACAGATATGCTGAAGCCATATAAAAGGTACAAGATTGTTGGGAAAGCAATGGACGGTAAGGAAGCTGTTGAGAAGGCACTCGAGCTAAAACCGGATATTATATTTATGGATATCTCAATGCCCGGCCTCAATGGTATTGAAGCTACAAAGATCATTGTTGAAAAACTTCCAGGAATAAAAATACTCGCGTTAACGCAACACGACGAAAATGAATATGTATTGCAAATTCTCAATGCCGGAGGTTCAGGTTATTTACTTAAAAATTCAAAAAAAGAGGAATTTGAAGAAGCCATTGAGTCGGTATTAAAAGGCAAAAAGTATCTGAGTAGAGAAATCTCAGATCAAATGATTAATGATCTGCTGCATCAGCATTCAGGCCGTCGAAATGAAAAGAATGCGGAAATTCATCTGACTAAAAGGGAAATAGAGATCATCCAAAAAATTGCAGATGATATGAGTAATCAGGAAATTGCAGATGAATTAAACATTAGCCTGAGAACAGTTGAAACCCACAGGAGAAACCTGATGCAAAAGTTAAAAGTTAAAACCGTAGTTGCGTTACTAAAATATGCGTCGCAGCACAATATTATCTCTTTCGAGTAAAATACCCTAATCTCGCTGATCCATCAGACTTTTCAAAATCATTCCCTTATTAATCTTTAGCAGACAATTCATTACATTTTGACTTATGATTTATATCATAATAATAGCAAGGGTTTTAGAAAGGAAACTACGTAGTAAATGGTATATCAAAATACGGGTTTTGTGTTATTTGTAGTGTGCTATTAAGCATTTATTTTTGTTTGTTAATTGTTGAATAATCGAATAATCTAATAATCATTAAAACAAATTGAGATATGAGAAAATTTATACTTTTTATTATTGGTTTAATGTTCCTGCTAAGTAGTAATTCCTATGTGCAGGCACAAGATTTTGTTGGGTCAGACGCTTGTAAAATGTGTCACTCAGCTAAATACAACTTATGGGTCGAGTCGGGCCACCCGTACAAATTTACGGTAATAGAAAACGGCCAGCCGCCTGTTTATCCTCCCGAAGCAATCAACTTCCAAAATCAATGGATGGATAGTCTTGGGGATGGAACACACACCTGGTCTGATATTGCCGGTGTTATTGGCGGATATGGCTGGAAGGCCCGTTTTGTTGGGCTAGATGGCCATTTAGTTGGTACGGCCGGAGCTGTTTCGAGTAACGGAGTAGGTCACAATCAATTTAATTTTTATGAAGGAGAAGATCACGGTTGGGTAGATTATCATCCGGGAGATGAAAAAATTTATAATTATGGTTGCTTCAAATGCCACACCACAGGCGGCGATTTATCGGGAACATGGTTAGATGGTGTTGAAGGCCTTGGTACTTTTACTGAACAAGGTATTGGTTGCGAAAGCTGCCATGGTCCTGGAAGTTTGCACGTCGAAGGTCCTACCAAAGAAAATATCGATAGGGTTTATGAATTTGCACATCAGGACAACGCAATCGGAGGCTTGCAAATTGGAGATGATATAATATTACCCGATCCAGATAAAAATCGTGTAAATTTCTTGTGTGGCACCTGCCATAACCGGGATTACAAAAATCAGATCAATGCCAGCAGTGGATTTGTAAAACACCACGAACAGTGGGATGAATTCACGCATACCGATCATTATGGCC
This sequence comes from Chlorobiota bacterium, assembly GCA_030619415.1. Lineage (GTDB taxonomy): Bacteria > Bacteroidota > Bacteroidia > Bacteroidales > F082 > JAADID01. The sequence goes on along the minus strand of JAUXBM010000158.1, from coordinate 512 downwards.
ATGACATGACCTGTTTGACATGTCACGATCCTCACACACGGACAATTTGGGATGGTGATGGAATTACCAAGGAATGTGGTTCATGCCACAACGATCAGGTTGGATTAACAAATCATAGCGCCGGCGCAACATGCGTTGATTGTCACATGCCTTATGCCGCAAAATCAGGTACCAAAAGAGGACAAAGTGGATATGTTGGAGATGTTCGTTCGCATTTATTCACAATCACCGTTGATACTGCATCTATGTTCACCGCCGATGGTGCATGGGTGAGAGACGACGATGAAAGGGAAGCGTCGCTGAGTCCGGCATATAGCTGCCTGGGCTGTCATAACAACGACCCTGATGATGGTATTCCTGATAAAACCCTTGAACAGGCTGTTGCACAAGCTAAAGATATGCACGAAGCTACCTTTATTTCACAGCAGAAAGAACTGGTACTTAATGTTTATCCTAACCCATCAGTTGGACCAATGAAGATTAACTTCAGCCTTATGCACTCACAAGACGTT
>JAUXBM010000002.1 GCA_030619415.1 Chlorobiota bacterium | reverse complement strand
GTCAGATCGAGGCATTTTTGAGACGCATAGCCATAGCTACGGGTCGAAAAAATAACGATGATGTGGCTAAAAAGACACATAAGAAAGCTGAAAGATTAATTCCAATCAGTCTCTAAATGTCTCTTTATGTACCATATCGAAAATAATACGGCTTGAATTTTGTTATAAATTAGCACTTTTAGGTGATTTAAGATTTTATTTCAGTGGATTTTAATAAACCAAAAACATACCGTAAATCATTTCCATGGCTTGTGGTTTTGTGCATACTGGTGCTGGTTTCACCAGGTGCACATGCACAATTTTACAATGGATCGAATATGACGTTTGGCAAAAACCGTGTGCAATTCACCGAATTCAATTGGTCGTATTACAAGTTCAGTGATTACGACACCTATTTTTACAAGAACGGAAAAAAGCTGGCACAATTTGCAGCCCGATATGCACAGGAACAGGTTCCTGTAATGGAAAACAAAATAGAAAGCACCCTTAACAAACGAATCCAGTTTATCGTATTCAATACCCTTACCGACCTTAAGCAAAGCAACATCGGGCTCATGACGGAATCGAGTTACAATACCGGTGGAATTACGCATATTATCGGTTCTAGGGTATTTCTTTATTTCAACGGAAACCATGTTCAATTCAAGGAACAGATAAGGGCGGGCATCGCGGAAGTGATGTTTAACCAGATGATGTTTGGTGGAACATTGGGACAGCAGGTAAAATCGGCTACTTTTTTTTCTATCCCCGACTGGTACAAGGTGGGCATTATCTCATACCTGAGCAATGAATGGGATGTTGATTTTGATAACCGTGTTCGCGATGGTATTCTTTCAGGAAGATATAAAAAGGTAAATAACCTGTCAGGCGATGATGCCGTTTATGCAGGTCATTCGTTGTGGCGTTTCATCTCTAAACAATATGGCCGTGCGGCAGTAAGCAATATCATCCACATGACCAGTGTGAGCAATAGTATTGATAAAGGTTTTTTATATGTGCTAGGCACGCCATTCAAGAAGTTGGTCGATGAATGGAGAGCATATTACGAAAAAGAATATGAGAATTTTATAGACAATGAGGCCCATCCAACAGATGTACTTTCAGTAAAATTCAAGAAAGACGTTGTCTTTGGAAGACCCAACCTGAGCCCATTTGGGAAATATGTTGCCTACACCTCCAATGAATTGGGTAAATACAAGATATTTTTATATGATATCGCCAGGGGCAAGAAGAAAAAGATTTTCCAAAGAGGCGTGATGATTGACACGAAAACGGATTACAGTTATCCGCTTCTGGCCTGGCATCCTACCGGGAAAATGCTCGCTTTCCTAATCGAAAAGAAGGGAATGCCCTATTTGTATCTGTACAACCTTGACGAAAGGAAACTGACCAGCCAGATCATTTATGAGGTGCAAAAAGTGACCGATATTTCTTATTCAAATGATGGTCGTTTCCTGCTTATGTCAGCCGTTAAGCAGGGGCAGTCGGATATTTTTATATTCAACATTGCAGCGGCCTCCTTTACAAGAATCACTGATGATATCTATTCAGAACTGAACCCCAGGTTTATCAATAATTCCCGGCAAATTGTTTTTAGTTCAAATCGTGTTAACGATACGTTGGGGATTGAACCGGAAAATTTTGAAGAGATCCCTGAAAATTTTGACCTGTTTGCCTATGATTATGCGCATCGTGATCCAATTCTCAGGCGATTAACCAATACACCTCTGGCCAATGAAATTATGCCGGCTAACATTGGTTTTAACACCATTTCGTACCTAAGCGATGAAAATGGTATATACAATGGATATCTGGCCATTATCGACAGTACGGTAAGTTCGGTAGATACCGCAATTCATTACCGATATTTCACCCACGCAAAGCCCTTTACTGATTATTCCCGCAACTTGCATGATCTTAATGCCGCCAGGCAAGCCGGAAAATATTCATTTACCTATTTCGAGGATAAGTTGTATAAAATTTATACTGATGTCATTCCTGAGTTTGCCTCCTTGCCCGATACTGAGCTGACCAATACCAAGTTTATGGCCAATCGGAAAGCTGAATACGAAAAAGAGCAGGCAAAACTTAAAAAACTACTGGAGAAGCAGGAATTAGTTGAGAAGCAGGGCGATGCCCCGAAAGAGAAAAAGATAACCCGGATGAAGCAGTTTTACATGGTTTACATCGACAATAAAGGAAATGAATCGATAGGCAAACCAAAAGGGAAAAGAAAAGGAGGGATTGATGGGATTACAATCTTTGCGCAGGATGACGGTGAATCGTTTGATGATTTTGTTGTCCCGAAACGCCTGTTATACCGTACCGAATATTACCTGAATGATATTATTTCGCAGATTGATTTTAATTACCTCAACTATAATTATCAGCCATTTACCGGTGGTGGTGGTCCCATTTACCTGAATGCCGGATTTAATTTTTTCATTCAACTTGGCGTGACTGATTTGATGGAAAATCATCGCTTTGCCGGAGCTTTTAGATTTGATTTTTCTTTTCGTAATAATGAATATTTGTTGAGCTATACTAATTTGAAACACAGGCTCGACCGCGAAATAGTATATCACAGGTATTCTTTTGAAAACACCTACGGTTACCCATGGGTCAGGATGCAGGCCAATGAACTGTTTTATATTTTAACATGGCCATTTAACGAGGCCCTTGCCCTGAAAGGAGTGGGCTCGTACCGCAACGAGGCTTATTCATTCCTTGCAACAGATCAATTAACACTGGAAGCCCCGAATATTTATTACAATTGGCTTAGTGTTAAAGGAGAACTGGTATTCGACAATACCAGGTCATTAGGGCTGAATTTATATAAAGGAACCCGCTATAAAATTTTTGCTGAGTACTATAACATGGTTGGTATAATGTCGCAATACAGGTTTTTGCCCAACGATCAAAAGTTCAACCTTACTGTATTGGGGTTTGATGTAAGACATTATACACAGATCCACCGGAATTTCATCTGGGCCAATCGCATTGCCGGAAGTACTTCATTCGGCGAAAGCCCACTCATTTACTATATGGGCGGAGTTGATAACTGGATGTTCCCGAAATTCAATATGGATACACCCATTGATCGTTCGATGAATTATGCCTATCAAACACTGGCGACCAACATGCGTGGTTTTAACCAGAATATCAGAAATGGAAATAGTTTTGTTGTATTCAATACCGAACTTCGGTTCCCGATTGTACAGTTCTTTTCGAAAACACCGGTTAGTTCAGGCTTCTTAAGAAATCTGCAGTTGGTAACCTTTGCTGATATCGGTACCGCATGGACAGGCCCCAATCCCTATTCCGACCAAAATTCATTATATACACGTTATGTGTCAAGTGGTCCTTTACTTATTTCTGTTGAAGTTCAAAAAGAGCCCATTGTTGGTGGTTTTGGTTTTGGCGCCCGCATTCATGTCCTTGGTTATTTTATTCGCGGTGATGTAGCCTGGGGAGTTGAAAATTATCAAATCAATAAACCGGTCTGGTATCTCTCTTTGAGTCTTGATTTTTAATAATCAACAAAAACATAAAAACTGTTTTGCATAACGCTCAATTTTCCGATGATATATTTTTACAGAAATCACAATCAAATACCTTTAAAATTTATTCATCGGGTTGGTTTTGAACCGGTTATTTTTAGAAGAGAAAATTGTCCATAAAACTGTGCCAAAAATGCCCAAAAATTATTTTTAATTGATATTTATCATCTAAAGTCTTAGTTCCGACCAGCTTAATAATTATACACCTTGCCCTGTTAATAATTTTCAGCCAAACCTACTTGTTTTTGATTGTATATTGCAGCACAAATAAGGTACCCTTTCCAAATACGTACCAACTTGTTTTATAGGAGTTTAACCATTTAACAACACCCGCAAGGCATACTTATTCATGGAGCATGATTTGTTTATGAGCATCGAAGCAAAAAACGGTAAGAACCAGGAAGCACTAAAGGAAGAAAGTTCGACAGAAAAGGATTTTTATCAAAAGGTTTACGAAGAAAGAACTAAAAAAGAAATGAAGCAAGAGCAAGACCAGCTAATGGCCGAAGAGGCAACCCAGGTTATTGACCAACCTGTGCCGGAGATTAAGAGAAATAAACCAAAAGAAATTTACTCTCATGATGAAATATTAGAGGCCTCAACTGAATATTTTAATGGTGATGCACTTGCTGCCAATGTCTGGATAAACAAGTATGCCCTGAAAGACAGTGATGGAAATGTGTATGAACTTACGCCGGATGATATGCACAAACGGATCGCCGGCGAAGTTGCCCGGATTGAGAAAAACTATCCCAATCCAATGAGTGAGGATGAGGTATATGATGTCATAAAGAAATTTAAATATATCGTTCCCCAGGGTAGCCCGATGGCAGGAATTGGCAACGATTACCAAATATCATCATTGTCTAATTGTTTTGTTATAGGTAACGAAGGTGGTTCTGACTCTTATGGGGGCATCCTCAAAACCGACCAGGAGCAAGTGCAATTGATGAAGCGAAGGGGTGGTGTAGGTCACGACCTTACCCATATCCGCCCCGGTGGTAGCCCGGTAAAAAATTCTGCACTTACATCAACAGGTGTGGTGCCATTTATGGAGCGGTATTCCAATTCAACACGTGAGGTTGCACAGGACGGCCGACGCGGGGCATTGATGCTGAGTATCGGTATCAAGCACCCCGATGCGGAACATTTTATTGATGCCAAGATGGAAACAGGAAAAGTAACCGGCGCCAACATCTCTGTAAAGATCGATGACGAATTCATGAATGCTGTTAAAGAGCAAAGTACGTATAAACAGCAATATCCTGTAAACTCGAACAATCCTAAAGTCACCAAAGAAATAGAAGCACTCCCGCTGTGGAATAAAATCATCCACAATGCATGGTCTTCGGCTGAGCCCGGCATTTTATTTTGGGATACTGTTACCAGGGAAGCAATTCCTGACAGGTATGCGGATTATGGGTTTGAAACAGTATCAACCAACCCCTGTGGAGAAATCCCCCTTTGCCCTTACGATAGTTGCCGTTTGCTGGCAATGAATTTATACAGTTACGTCGAAAATCCATTTGCAAAGGATGCTTATTTTAACGGCGATCTTTTCATCAGGCATGCGCACATTGCACAGCGAATTATGGATGATATCATCGACATGGAAGTGGAGAAAATTGATGCCATACTTGCCAAGATTAATTCTGACCCGGAATCAGAAGAAATCAAATCAGTGGAAAGGAGACTCTGGGAAAAAATTCGTGAAAAATCTATACAAGGCAGAAGAACAGGCATTGGCATTACAGCCGAAGGTGATATGCTTGCTGCACTGGGTTTAAGATATGGATCAAAAGAGGCGATAAACTTTTCAACTGAGGTACACAAACTTCTTGCGATCGAAGTTTACCGTTCATCAGTTAACCTCGCCGAAGAACGCGGATCATTTCCAATCTATGATTCAACAAGGGAAGAAGGAAACCCATTTATTGAAAGGATCACAGAACACGCCCCGCATGTGTACGAAAAAATGATGAAAGTTGGGCGCCGTAATATTGCCATGCTCACGATTGCTCCAACCGGAAGTGTTAGCATCTGCACCCAAACATCATCAGGGATTGAACCCGTTTTTATGGTATCGTATAAACGGCGCCGAAAGGTAAATCCCAACGATAAAAAAGTAACAATAAGCTTTACCGATGAAGTAGGAGATGCCTGGGAAGAGTACAATGTATTTCATCCAAAATTTGAAACATGGCTCAGTATGTCAGGTTATGATGTGGCGGAAGTGAAGCAGAAATCGGACGAAGAGTTGAACAAAATTATAGAGGAATCGCCTTATTACAAGGCCACCTCGGCCGATATTGATTGGTTGAGCAAAGTGAAGATGCAGGGTCAAGTCCAGAAATGGGTAGATCACTCTATCAGTGTTACAGTAAACATACCGGAAGAGGCAACGGAAGAACTCGTGAGTGATATTTACCTCACAGCATGGGAAAGTGGCTGCAAAGGCATAACCATTTATCGCGATGGTTCACGTGCGGGAGTGCTTGTAAAAAATGACAAGAAAGAAGACGAAAACTCCTTTCTCGAAACGAAAGCACCACCAAGGCCAAAAATTACCGAAGCGGATGTAATACGTTTTCAGAATAACTACGAAAAATGGATTGCTGTTATTGGTAAAATTAACGACAAACCTTATGAAGTATTCACCGGTCAGGCTGAAGACTTTTTCCTGCCTCCCTGGGTAGAAAGTGGTTGGGTGATAAAAACCAAAGTGAAGGATGAGCCAACCCGGTACGATTTCAGATTTGAAGACAAGCAAGGCTATAAGGTTACTTTTGAAGGCCTCTCGCGTTCGTTCGAAAAAGAATACTGGAACTATGCAAAACTGATTTCAGGCGTACTCCGGCATGGAATGCCGATCCCTTATGTAATCGACCTGGTATCGAACCTGACCGTGGTTGAAGATAATATCAATACCTGGAAAAACGGCGTAGTCAGGGCACTGAAAAAATACGTGCTGGATGGTACCAGCGTTGATAAGGTATGTTCTGAATGTGGCGAGTCGTCAATAGTTTACGAAGACGGATGCCTCACATGTAAGGCATGCGGCCACTCGAAATGCGGTTAAAATCAGAAATGAATTTTGTGGTAATCAAACTGCTTGCGGGTGCCGAAATGTCTGATTTTATTGGCCAGGTGGGTAAATATTTCGAGGTTATTGTCTTTAAACCACTTAAAAGCCTCTTCTTTCCCATGAATCGCGTTGGCGAATACGATCAATAACTCATAATGGTATTTTTTTAACCAATCATAGGCTTCGGGCTTTTTGTCGATGGCTCCGTCCAGGGCAGCAAAGTGAGGATATTTATTATTAAACAGCCATTCGATGGCCTGCTTACTGCCCCTGATACCACTACTTAAAGCGGCGAGTTCGGGATAGCCATTTTCGAGCAACCATTTAAAAAACGCTTCACCACCTTCTTCTTCAAACGTCTCTCCAAATGCAAGCAATATTTTCGGATCGTAGTCAATCACGGTATAAAAGTACGAGGATTTGTGGTGAGAACCTAGAAACCTGACTTCGATATAAGAAACAGATTGTCTGTCAATTTATATTTCCTTTAAGTTGTACTGGCGTTAGTATTAAAAACGGGCTTGCGGAATATTCCACAAGCCCATTTAACTCATCGTTTGTTTTGCAGATTAATATCTGTCAATACAATTAAGGTCTGTGAACGCTTGCTCAAGTCGGGTAACCATCACTTCTTCCCCTGTTCTTAACCATTTACGCGGATCGTAATATTTTTTATTTGGCACATCATCTCCTTTCGGGTTACCAATCTGACCCTGAAGATAATCATGATTTTTGGCTTCGTATTCGCGAACGCCATCCCAAAATGCCCATTGCGTGTCGGTATCAATATTCATCTTGATCACACCATAAGAAATCGCCTCTTTGATTTTTTCCGGTTCAGAACCCGATCCGCCATGAAAAACAAAATGCACAGGGTTTGGCCCGGTTTCAAATTTCTCCTGGATGTATTCCTGCGAGTTTTTCAAAATGGCAGGCTCCAATTTAACATTGCCTGGTTTATACACACCATGCACGTTTCCAAAAGCAGCAGCGATGGTAAACCGATCACTGATTTTTGAAAGTATTTCATAAGCTTGAGCTACTTCTTCGGGCTGGGTGTATAGTTTTGAGCTGTCGATGTCGGTATTGTCAACGCCATCTTCTTCACCACCGGTTATGCCCAATTCAATTTCGAGCGTCATATCGATTTTGCTCATTCTTTCGAGGAAAGTTGCACAAATGCCAAGGTTTTCCTCCAATGATTCTTCCGAAAGATCCAGCATATGTGAGCTGAACAATGGTTTGCCGTGAATATTATAAAACTCTTCGCCGGCATCGAGCAATCCTTCAATCCAGGGAAGCAGTTTCTTGGCAGCATGATCAGTGTGCAGAATTACCGGAACCCCGTACAATTCGGCCATTTGATGCACGTGGAGTGCGCCCGAAACAGAACCGGCGATGGCCGCGTCGTGGCCTTCCAGTTTTAGTCCTTTACCGGCATAAAAGGAACCTCCTCCATTTGAAAACTGAATAATAACAGGAGAATTCACTTTGGCGGCGGCTTCCATTACGGCATTAATCGAATTGGTACTGACCACATTTACAGCCGGAAGTGCAAATTGGTTGGCACGTGCATTATTAAAAATAAATTGAACATCATCACCGGTTGCAACACCGGGAGAAATTTTATCAGAAATCTTTGTCATCTTTACTTAGGTATTTAAATTTTCAGCGGGCAAAGTTAAATATTTATTACGCACAAAATCTGATAATGAATTGCTATGCTTTTTATCTGTTCTATCAATCAGGGTCAATAAAATCACATTCTGCTATTGCTGTTTAAACGTTTCCAAAACTATTATTAGAAAGGATATTAAATTAAAGTTTTTTTATCTTTACCCTTCCGAAATATATTTGACCTATCTATTAATAGCTGAATTACTATACTTTAAAGGAGTTTTCCTTATGATAAAAAAAATATTGGTAGCCAATCGGGGGGAAATCGCCATCCGGGTAATACGAACGTGTCGTGAAATGGGCATTACTGCTGTGGCCGTTTTTTCAGAGGCTGATCGAAATTCTATGCATGTACGTTTTGCTGATGAAGCTTATTTGATCGGACCGGCATCTTCTAACGAAAGCTATCTTGTTATCGAAAATATCATTCAGGCCGCCAAAAAAAGCAAGGCAGATGCTATTCATCCCGGTTACGGTTTCTTGTCTGAAAATGCCGAATTTGCAGAGCGGTGTGAAAAAGAAGGCATTGTATTTATTGGTCCTTCTGCCTATGCCATTAATACCATGGGCGATAAAATCACCGCCCGCAAGAATATGATGGCTGCGAATGTGCCTGTTGTACCGGGTACTGTGGAACCTATTAAGGACATCAAAGAAGCGGTAGAAACCATCAAAAAGATTGGGTTGCCCGTTATGGTTAAAGCCAGTGCCGGTGGTGGCGGAAAAGGAATGCGCCTTATTAACGATGAAAAAGAGATCGTTGCAGGTGTAAGTGCTGCAAAATCTGAAGCAAAAGCCGCCTTTGGAAATGATGCTGTTTATATTGAAAAATACATCAATTCACCTCACCATATCGAATTCCAGATATTGGCTGACAAGCATGGCCATTGTATCCATCTTTTTGAGCGTGAGTGTTCAGTTCAGCGCAGGCATCAGAAGGTTGTCGAAGAAACGCCTTCGCCCATCATGACGCCATCGGTGAGGGCTGAAATGGGAAAACATGCCGTTTCGGCAGCTAAAGCGGTAGATTATTCAAGTGCCGGAACCATTGAATTTATTGTAGATGACGACCTTAATTATTATTTCCTTGAAATGAATACAAGGTTGCAGGTTGAGCATCCCATCACCGAAAGGGTAGTTGGCGTTGACCTTGTAAAAGAGCAAATAAAAATTGCCAACGGCGAACCACTTTCTTACAAACAAGAAGACCTGAAGCAAAACGGACATGCGATTGAAGTGAGGATTTATGCTGAAGATCCTGATAACAATTTCATGCCTTCCCCGGGCAAGGTCAAACACATCACCGAACCGCTGGGATTGGGGGTAAGGCATGACGGTTATATTTATGAAGGTTACGAGATTCCGATGCATTACGACCCAATGATTTCCAAACTGATCGTCTGGGCACCTAGCCGTGATGAGGCCATCGACCGGATGAAAAGAGCATTGTTTGCCTATAAAATTACCGGTATAAAAACAACCATTTCTTTTTTAAGCCGGATTATGAATGTCCCCGCTTTCAGGGAAGGAAAGTACAATACACATTTTATCCAGGACAATCAAAAATACCTGGAGCCTGAAAAAAATGCTTCTCAAAAAATAAGGGATGTTGTTTCTATTGCAGCATTCATTGATTATCTTGCTGACATTGATTCGCGCAAACCTGCAAATGGTAATTCAGTGCAGCAACAGAGTAACTGGAAAATATGTGGTAGAAGGAAATCAATGAATAGGTTGTAAATCATCGAAAAGTTTTAATTATGTCTTACGAAATCAGTTTAAACGGGCAGCAGGAAAGCATTGAATTGTTGAACAAGGATGGAAACCTGATTCATATTTCTGTTGGGGACCGACAATATCATGTTGACTTGAAGGAAGTAGAAAAAGGCGTGTATTCCATCATACTTGATGGAACTTCATTTAATGTTGAATTGACTACTACCGGGAATAAAAAATACCTGGTAGATACTTTATACAATTCATTTGATGTTGAAATTATTGATGCCGAAACAAAGTATATGAACAGCCGGAAAAAGGACAATGATGATGACCAGTCTTTTATCTCAACCCCAATGCCCGGAAAAGTGGTGAAGATTCTTGTGGAGGAAGGCCAGGAGGTAAAAGCAGGAGAGACGCTGGTTATTGTTTCGGCGATGAAAATGGAGAGTGAGTATAAAGTAACTACTGACAAAATTGTAAAAGAAATACTTGTTAAGGAGGGTGACAATGTTGATGGAGATCAACCACTGATTACCCTTGAATAATACCCAGTAAACAACTCAAAGAATTTTAATGTTATCAAAATCATAAGAAATGGCGGATCAACTTCGGAAAAATAAAATCCTTGAAGACAAGCACCTCATGGCAGAACTTGGCGGTGGCCAGGCCCGAATAGACAAACAACATGCAGCAGGCCGGAAAACAGCCCGAGAGCGCATCAACATCTTACTTGATCCCAACACTTTCGTTGAAGTTGATAAGTTTGTGACGCATACTGCCACTGATTTTGAAATGGATAAAAACAAGTTTTTTGGTGATGGTGTTGTTGCAGGTTACGGCAAAATTGATGGCCGGATCATTTATGTATTTGCCCAGGATTTTACCGTTTTTGGTGGCTCATTAAGCCGTGCAAACGCAAATAAGATCACCAAGCTAATGGATATGGCTTTAAAAATGGGTGCTCCTGTTATCGGGTTGAACGATTCAGGCGGTGCGCGTATCCAGGAAGGCGTGGAAAGCCTTGCCGGTTATGCTGATATTTTTTACCGGAATGTAAAAAGTTCCGGTGTTATCCCACAAATTTCTGCAGTATTGGGTCCATGCGCCGGTGGGGCAGTTTACTCACCCGCCATCACTGATTTTATTTTGATGGTTAAAGAAACCTCGTATATGTTTGTCACCGGACCGGATGTTATAAAAACAGTGACCAACGAGGAGGTTACAAAAGAAGAACTAGGCGGCGCAATGACCCACAATAAAAAAAGTGGTGTCGCACACTTTACTGCCGATGATGATGATCAGGCGATGATGATGATCAGGGAGTTGATGAGTTTTCTGCCTTCCAATAATATGGAAGACCCGCTTCGAAAACCTTGTACAGATGATGTTAATCGTGAAATCCCAAAATTAGACACCATCATACCGGATGATCCGAACAAACCATACGACATGAAAGAGATCATCCTTGCCGTGATTGACAATGGTCATTTTCTGGAAGTACAACCCCATTATGCGCAAAATATTATTGTTGGCTTTGCCCGCATCGATGGAAGATCAGTTGGTATTGTTGCCAATCAGCCGCAGGTACTGGCAGGCGTATTGGACATTGACAGTTCTACAAAAGCCGCACGATTTGTCAGGTTTTGCGATGCGTTTAATATTCCGTTGATCACGCTTGAAGATGTACCCGGATTTTTACCAGGTACCGCGCAGGAATTTGGAGGGATTATCAAGCATGGTGCAAAATTATTGTATGCATTTTGCGAGGCCACTGTGCCAAAAATTACATTAATTACTCGCAAAGCCTATGGTGGTGCCTATGATGTTATGTCGTCAAAACACATTGGGGCCGACTACAACTTTGCTTATCCAACAGCCGAAATTGCGGTGATGGGACCTGATGGTGCCGTAAATATTATTTACCGGAACAAGATCAAAGACGATGACCACAAAAAGCAGGTAGTTCAGGAGTACCGTGATAATTTTGCCAGCCCATACAAAGCTGCCGAATTAGGCTATATTGATGAAATTATCTATCCGCACAATACACGGAAAAAGTTGGCACAGGCGCTGGAAATGACGGAGAATAAGTCAGAGAGCATGCCGCCGAAAAAGCATGGAAATATTCCATTGTAGTTTTTAAACCATCCGGTCATACAACAATTTATAAACCGGGTATGGTTGGTACTTATCAGATTAAACAAGTTCGTGGTCTGATAGTGAAATATAAACTTGGAGGTAATTACTAAAAGGGATAAATTTGAGTATTACAATTGAAGATTCTTCCTTTGAAAAAGGATCAGCCAGAAAACCCCTACCGTAATAGCTGAGTCAGCGATATTAAAAATGGGCCTGAAAAAGATAAAACGTCCATCCGACCCAAAAATAATTCCAGGTATCCAGGAGGGCGCATCTGTTTGAGATATTTCGATTAAAGGAAAATAGAGCATGTCCACTACTTTTCCGTGTAAAAAACCAGCATATCCATGACTTTCTGAGGCAAGAGTGGCAACAGTATGGTAACTGCTTTGTGTAAAAACCAGACCATAAATGGCACTATCAATCATATTGCCAAGCGCCCCGGCAAAAATTAAGGAGATGCTGAAAATTAATCCAAAGGGCTTTTTCTTTAGCGATAATGAAACGAGGAAAACACCAATGGCCACAATAGCAAGCAGCCGGAAAATACTCAGCGCAAGTTTGCCCCATTCCCCACCAATCTCCATGCCAAAGGCCATGCCGATATTTTCGGTAAAATAGAGCGTAAACCAATCATTAAATACGGGGATTTCTTCACCCAGTGTCATGTTCAGTTTCACCCATATTTTAAATGCCTGATCTGATATCAAGATCAGGAGAATAATCAACAAGGGTTTTTTCAAAGAAGTATGATTTTAAGCGACCTAGTTGATCGGGCTTGGGTTCGACATCTTCATTTTAGCATCAATGCTAAGGGTAGCGTGTGGCACCGCCCGAAGTCGATCTTTGCCGATGAGCTTGCCTGTTACCCTGCAAACACCATACGTTTTGTTCTCGATGCGAACGAGTGCGTTTTCCAGGTTTGTAATAAACCGTTGTTGTCGTGCAGCCAATCTGCTATTCTCTTCTTTCGAAAGTACCTGCTGTCCTTCTTCAAGCACCTTAAAAGTTGGAGAAGTATCGTTGGTGTCGTGTTCACTATGATTGGTGTAGGCTTCGGTTAATAATTCGAGGTCTTCCTTTGCCTTTCCCAGTTTTATCATGATTATTCCCTTGAATTCCTCAAGTTCCTCATCTGAATACCTGGTCCTCTTTGCCTCTGTCTTTTTCTCTGTCATGGCCTCCGATTTTAAATTAAAAACTCTGTATAAATATAGGTAAAATTTGTTTTGGGCGCTTAATAAACGCCAATTATTCGATTTTATTCTTTGCGTAAACTCAGTCTCACCTCAATACCTTCAATCAGGCCAATCGTTTCAACATCATTGCTGTTGAGATTGTCTTCCAATTTCATGGTTGCAAGTGTTTCAGAGCTGATATAATCATTGAAATTTGCAAATGCGTTATCTGTCATTTCGTTTTTCTCAACCTGAAGTTTTATACGGTCTGTTACTTCGAAACCTTTGTCTTTTCTCAGGTTCTGTATCCTGTTCACCAACTCACGGGCAAGTCCCTCTTCGGCCAGTTGCGGGGTAATGTTCATATCCAGTGCCACTGTTACATGATCCTGACTTGCTACGCTCCAGCCCGGGATATCTTCCGTACTAATTTCTACATCTTCTATGGCAAGCATGATATCTTCATCGTTAATGCGAATGCTAAATTGTTCTTCCGATTCCATCTTCCTGATGTCATCCTGGTCGAATTTCGATATTGCCCCGGCAAGTTGTTTCATCAATTTTCCGTATTTGGGCCCGAGGCTTTTAAAATTGGGCTTAATTTTCTTTACAAGCACTCCCGAATCTTCTGTGATATAATCAATTTCTTTCACATTCACTTCCGTAAGGATGAGATCTTCTACTGCCCTCACCACATCACCAAAATGCTTGTTCAAAACAGGGATCATAATTTTATTCAATGGCTGACGAACCCTGATGTTGTTTTTCTTGCGAAGCGACAAAACCATCGATGAAATTTGCTGGGCCATCTCCATCCGTTCTTCAAGGTTTTTGTCGATTAATTTTTCATCGGTTTCTGGAAAATCAGTCAGGTGTATCGATTCAACCTGAAGTTTATTGGAAACATTGTTCAGGTCAGTAAATAACCGATCGGCAAAAAATGGAATAATTGGAGATGCCAATTGGGCAATTACTTCGATACAACGGTACAATGTCTGATACGCTTCGATTTTGTCTTTTGAATAACTTCCTTTCCAAAACCTCCGGCGCGAAAGCCTTACGTACCAATTACTAAGATGTTCGGTAACAAATTCCTGAATCGCCCTGCCTGCCTTAGTTGGTTCGTAGCTTGCATAAGCTTCATCAACAAGTTTGATCAGTGAATTGAGTTCTGATAATATCCAACGATCGAGTTCAGTACGTTCGCTTACTGGGATTTCATCTTCCGAATAAGAGAATCCGTCAATGTTGGCATACAAAACAAAGAAGGCATAAGTATTATAAAGTGTCCCAAGGAATTTCCTTCTGGCTTCATCAATCCCTGCAACGTCAAACCGCAGGTTGTCCCATGGTTGGGAATTGGTGATCATATACCAGCGGGTGGCATCAGGACCATACTTCTCAATGGTTTCGAAAGGATCGAAAGCATTACCAAGTCGCTTTGACATTTTGTTGCCATTCTTGTCAAGAACCAATCCGTTTGAAACTACATTTTTAAAAGCCACTGAATCAAACAGCATTGTTGCAATGGCATGTAAGGTAAAAAACCATCCACGGGTCTGGTCAACACCTTCGGCGATAAAGTCCGCGGGAAAATTATTTTCAAAAACTTCCTTGTTTTCAAAAGGATAATGAAATTGGGCATAGGGCATAGCACCCGAATCGAACCATCCATCGATCAGCCCCGGTTCGCGTACCATTACCTTACCGCTATCGGAAGTTAGTATGATATCGTCCACATAAGGCTTGTGAAAATCAAATGTCTCGTAGTTTTCGTTACTTAAATTGCCTGGTTCGAAATTCTCAAGTGGATTGCTATCCATAAATCCAAGCTGTATTGACTTTTCGATTTCAGCCTTTAATTCAGCAGCTGAACCAATGGCTTTGGCTTCTTTCTTGTCTTCGGTCCGCCAGATAGGTAAGGGTACACCCCAGAAACGGGATCGTGAAAGATTCCAGTCAACAAGATTTTCGAGCCAGTTGCCAAAACGTCCTTCGCCGGTTGACTTCGGTTTCCAGTTGATCGTATTGTTTAATTCAATCATCCTGTCTTTTAAGGCGGTGGTTTTTACAAACCAACTGTCCAAAGGATAATACAAAACAGGTTTATCAGTACGCCAGCAATGTGGATAATTGTGGACATGCTTTTCAATGCGGAATGCTTTTCCTTCCAGCTTTAAAGAAACAGCCAGGTCAACATCAAGGGTGTCTTTTGGGTCTTTCAGGCTTTCATCATATTCATTCTTGACGTAGCGGCCTGCGTATTCTCCGTATTTTTCTATATCAACATAGCTGTTGACGAAATCCTGACTGAGATCTTCAATTCTGAAGAACCGCCCTTTCAGGTCAACCATCGGCCTCTTCTCACCTTCTTTATCAATCAGCAGAAGCGGAACAATTCCAGTTTCTTTGGCTACCTTGTCATCATCGGCACCAAATGTAGGTGCCGCATGGACGATGCCGGTTCCGTCTTCGGTTGTTACAAAATCACCAGGGATAACTTCAAACGCATTCCCCATTGGTTTGATCCAGGGAAATAACTGCTCATAGCTTACACCGGTCATTTCAAAGCCTTTACATTCGCTGATGACCTGGTATGGTATATGCTTGTCACCCGGTTTATATTCTTCAAAAGAAAGATTGGCATCTTTTGGATTAAAATACGCACTGAGTCTTTCTTTGGCCAGAATGACATTTGTCGGTTCACCGGTGTATAGATTAAACGTTTTGACTTTTACATAGTCGATCTTATCACCAACAACAAGAGCAGTGTTTGACGGAAGTGTCCACGGTGTTGTCGTCCAGGCAAGGATAAACAAGTCACCATCAATATCTTTAAAAAGTTTATGATGTGCACTCTCCCGTTCTACTTTGAACATGGTTACTACTGTTGTATCAGTAACATCCCGGTAACATCCCGGTTGGTTTAATTCATGTGTGCTGAGTCCGGTTCCGGCAGCAGGAGAGTAAGGTTGAATGGTATAACCTTTATAAAGCAAACCTTTTTCGTGGAGCTGCTTAAGCAGGTACCATACAGATTCAATATACTTGTTTTCGAAGGTGATGTAAGGGTGCTCAAGATCGACCCAATAACCTAGCTGTTTGGTCATGTCGTCCCATAAATCCTTGTATTTAAGCACCTCTTTGCGGCAGGCCTTGTTATAATCTTCAATACTGATTTTGCGGCCGATGTCTTCCTTTGTAATTCCGAGTGTAGTTTCAACACCTATTTCAACAGGAAGCCCATGGGTATCCCACCCGGCTTTACGCTCAACGTATTTGCCTTTGAGGGTCTGGTAGCGACAGAACAGATCCTTGATTGTGCGTGCCATCACATGATGGATCCCGGGAGCCCCGTTGGCTGAGGGAGGTCCTTCGTAAAATACAAACGGTTCATTACTTTTGCGAATATCCAGGCTCTTTTTAAAAATATCCTTCTCTTCCCAGAATGCCCCAACCTCATCTGCAATTTTTGTCAGATTCAATTGTTTATATTCGTTGTATTTCTGCCCCATCAAAAATGGTTATTTGTCTGCTAATTAAAAAATTGGCTGCAAAGCTAAAAAAAATAGTTATTGTTTTTATTTAAACGAAATCGGTTTGGCACAAGCGGATTTGTTGTATTGGCACAAGCGGACGCTTGCGCCATCTTAATAATTAAATCTAAATTGCGCAAGCGTCCTTAGCAAGCGTCCTCATCCCTCGTTAAACTGGCGCAAGCGTCCGCTTGTGCTGTGCCTAAAACTATTTACCCTTCATCATCTTCACCGCAGCAGGATGTATCAGCATCGAAGTGAGCACATTGTATGCTCCGTATTCACCAATGCCTTCTAAAATCTCTTTGATCATTCGTTGCTTTTCATCTTTGCTTTCGCGCGAAGAAAGAATCGTTTTCAGTTGTTTTACTTGTGAACCTTTCAGCTCATCCAATAAAATATTAAGAAAGTCATAAATGACCTGCGAAGATTGGTCTTCAACAGGAGTGGGTAACCCAAATAAATTCAGTTCATCAATTGAGGCCTGAAGAATTTCACGAGCCAGTTTTTTGGTGCCTTCTTCATAAGACTCATTACCCGAAGCATCCCTCAACGACCATGAACTGAACTCAAATTCAAGTTTTTCTATCTGCCTGATTTTTTCATTCTTTTCTCCGAAAATTCTGGCAAGGATAATAACGGTATACTTTTTCCAGGCGCTGAGGTCAAAATCTTTGCTTCCAAGTTTATCAATTTGCTGTCCAAGTAATTGTATTTCTTTTTTTACCATTGTACTTCCGAGTGATTGAATGTAAAGATACGAAGATTAAAGCAAAACCAGGTTGATGTTGATATTTTCCTCAAACAACCTTTTTTATTACTTTCGCAGCCCCAAAATATATTCAAAAATGATCAACTTAAAATTCAATTATGACAATGCGCTGGGTTTTGTTTCAAAAGACGAAATCCTTGAGTATCAATATCAAATTGACCAACATTTTAATTCAATCTACGACAAGACAGGACGTGGCAATGATTTCCTTGGATGGGTTGATTTACCTGACGGAATGGATGAATCGTTGGTACGCAAAATTGAAAATGCAGCTGAACGGCTCAAACAAAAATCGGAAGTATTTGTGGTGATCGGTATTGGCGGATCATACCTGGGTGCGAGGGCTGTTATCGAGGCTTTGTCGCATCATTTTAATCATTTAAAAAAGGATGGACCTGCGGTACTTTATGCCGGTCAGAATATCAGCGAAGACTATATGAACGACTTATTGGAGATTCTTGATTCAAAAGATTATTCGTTGACCGTGATCTCCAAGTCGGGAACTACTACTGAGCCGGCTGTTGCATTCAGAATACTTAAAAACCATCTTGAGGAAAAGTATGGAATTGAAGAAACCAGGCAGCGTATTGTTGCCATCACCGATAAGGAGAAAGGTGCATTAAAACAATTGGCCGATGAGGAAGGTTATGAAACATTTGTGGTTCCGGATGATGTAGGCGGCAGGTATTCTGTTTTAACACCGGTTGGTTTGCTTCCTATTGCAGTAGCCGGTTTCGACATCAGGCCATTGCTGGCAGGCGCCAGGAGGATGAAAGACCATATTTCGGCCTCAAGCAGTATCGACGACAATCCTGTATCGGCTTATGCTGCCGTTCGAAATGCCCTTTATAACAAAGGATTCCAAACAGAGATTATGGTGAATTATGAGCCACGTCTTTTTTATATAACCGAGTGGTGGAAACAACTTTATGGCGAAAGTGAAGGAAAAGAAAATAAAGGTATTTTTCCGGCAGGGGTTGGTTTCACTACTGATTTGCATTCGATGGGACAGTACATTCAGGAAGGCCTGAGAAATATTTTTGAAACAGTACTATCGGTCGAAAAGCCGAAGAATAATTATACAGTTCCACAGGATGATAAAAACCTGGATGGTCTCAATTATATTGCCGGTAAACCCATCCACGAAGTGAACTACATGGCAGAGATAGCCACTACCCTTGCCCATATTGATGGCGGTGTTCCCAATTTGCAGGTAAGCATTCCCGAAATCAATGAAGAGACTTTAGGAGAATTGATCTTTTTCTACGAAATGGCCTGCGCAGTCAGCGGGTATATTCTTGGTGTGAACCCTTTCGACCAGCCTGGAGTGGAAGCGTATAAAAAGAACATGTTTGCATTGCTTGGAAAGCCTGGATTCGAAAAGGAGACTGGGGAAATCAGAAAACGCTTGTAATGAGGAATAGCCAACTTGGTTTATTGATTTTTATCCTGGTGATATTCAGTAGTTGCTATCGTCCGGCTGCCAGGCAGGCATTCGAAGACCTTAAAATACTGGAGGGTAAATGGTTTTCCACAGAAGGTCCGCAGTTTAATGAACAATGGAAAGTAGTTAACGATAGCCTGATGGTTGGAGTTGGCTTTAGTATGAATGAAGGAGATACTGCATTTAAGGAACGACTTAAAATTTACCGGAGTGGTGATCAAATCTTTTATGGAGCCCAGGTTGGTGAAAACAACAATTTCATTTATTTCAAGTTAAAGGAGGCAAGAATTAGGAGCTGGATGTTTGAGAATCCCGTTCATGATTATCCGAATATTATTCAGTATAAATTAATTGACGAACATACCCTTGTTGCAAAAACCACCAATATGCGTGGGAACAAGGAGGTGATTTTTAAAATGAAAAAAAGTGAAGAATGAAACTCATTGATCTGATCAAAAAGCGGCAAAGCGACAGAACATATATTGATAAACCTGTTGAAGAAGATAAAATCAAACGATGTCTGGAAGCCGCACGTTTGGCTCCTTCGGCAAGCAATTCGCAACCCTGGACTTTTGTGGTTGTGGATGAGGCGGGTTTGAAAGAAAAGGTGGCAAACAAAACTTTTGGGCCGCTAAAGTCTTTCAACAAGTTTGCACCGCAGGCAGCGGTTATTGTTGCTATCGTTATGGAAAAACCAAAACTGATCAGCGAAGTTGGCGGTCGCATTAAAAAGAAAGATTACCCTTTAATTGATATTGGAATAGCTGCCGAACATTTCTGTCTTCAGGCGGCTGAAGAAGGACTGGGAACCTGTATGCTTGGTTGGTTTGATGAAAAAGCGATTAAGCAGTTGATTGGTGTTCCGAAAAATAAAAATATACCGCTGTTAATCACAATTGGCTACACCCCCGAAGGTCATAGAACACGACAAAAGATCAGGAAAGAATTCGACAAAGTGGTTAAATACAATTCGTACAATTAAACCTTACAATTCAGTCAATACCTGTTCTATCGCTTTTGGATAATATTCATATTCCAATTCATGTATTCGCGATGCCAGGTTTTCTGGAGTGTCGTTTTTGAGAACTTTTAGCTCTTTTTGTAAAATGACCTGTCCCTCATCATATTTTTCATTTACGTAATGAATTGAAATTCCCGATTTAGTTTCTCCTGCAGCAATAACTGCTTCATGAACATGGTGACCATACATGCCTTTTCCACCATATTTTGGCAATAGTGCCGGATGGATATTGATTATCCTGTTTGGATAATGGGTAAGGATATTATGAGGAACCAGCCACATGAACCCAGCCAGAACGATCAGGTCAATATTTTTTTCCTTCAGAATATTCAAAATATTGTCGGTATGATAAAATGATTTTCGATCGAAAACCAAGGAATGAATATTTAATCTGCTGGCCCTTTCCAACACACCGGCTTTTAAATTATTGGTCAGGATAATGCTTACTTCAACATCATTATTATCCGAAAAAAAATGAGCAATTTGTTCAGCGTTGCTACCATTACCCGAGGCGAAAACAGCTATTTTTTTCATGCCATAGTGGTTCAAGAATTCAATGATCAAAAATAGGGATATATAACATATTTACTATCTTTATCAGGCATAGATGCTTAATTATAAATAATTGGCAGAAGAGAGATTGATAATCTGTAAATCAAAATTTTTTTGATTTTATTGTTTTTTATTGCATTAATACCTTTCTTTGCAAGGAGTTTAACCAGTAAATCATTACACATATGTCAGAAGTTCGAACTAAAGTTGTAAGCATAATTGTTGACAAACTTGGTGTTGAAGAAAGTGAAGTAACTAACGAAGCTAGCTTCACAAATGATCTTGGTGCCGATTCACTCGATACCGTAGAATTAATCATGGAATTTGAAAAGGAATTTAACCTTTCTATTCCTGATGAAGAAGCAGAAAAAATTGAAACAGTAGGAGACGCTGTCAGGTACATCGAGGCGCACTCTTAAAAAACCGTATCACAAATGGAGTTAAAGCGGGTAGTAGTTACTGGCCTTGGTGCAATAACTCCTGTTGGCAACAACGTCAGTGATTATTGGGACGCACTT
>JAUXBM010000219.1 GCA_030619415.1 Chlorobiota bacterium | reverse complement strand
GATTCAAAATCATAATTGGTGAGGGTTGAAGTGTGCCTGAGGAGCACCTCATCATCGATTTCAATTTTATCGAGTACTTCATCCGGCAAAAAGAGACCGCCATTGTATTCGTGAATGTCATCAGCCGGAACTTTCCCTTTTCGACCCGTATTTAAATAGCCGAAGTATTGTTTGAAGATTTCATAAAGCGGTTTGTAGGCATCCTCATCTTTCAGCACATTCCACCGCCTGATCATCCTGGAAATGGAATTCGGCGGAAGCAGGCCCCGGTCTTCAGCAAAGAAGATAAAAAGAAACCGATCAAGCAGTTTTTGGGTTTTCTTGTAAAGAAGAAGTTTTGAAACGCCTTCAATACCAATGTTGAGATTGACCATGCTTTCGAACAAGTCTTTTTTGAATTGGGAGTAATCAGCGTAAAACTTTTTGGTGATCTGCTCTTCCTCCAGGATAGAGGCGTTTTTGATTCTCAGTGGAAGATCAGAAAGGATATTTACACTGCCAAGGCACAGGTAAAGCACCTCAAACCGTTCCTTAGAAAGAATGAAAAGATCGAATTCCTCAAATTCAACAGCATCATTGATGTAAAACCTGAGTTTCTGAAAGTTGGATGTGATCACGTAAACGCATCCGGTTTGATTTGCTTTGTAATCGAAAGCCTGCTGCCTGATTGATTCAAGGTCTTTTGTTTTGGCTGACTTCAGTTCGATTACTCCAACTGCTTTTCCTCCCGACTTGCTATCGGGATTGAGAATGGCGCCATCGGCTTTTTTCGCTCCTTTCTCATTTTTGTATTCAGAAGTCAGGTTGTAATCCGGCTGTGGATTCAGTACATAACCAAATACCTTCACGAATAATTCCCGGAGAAAACCCTCCTGGAATTGTTCCTCCTTTGCTAAAAGTATGTTTCGCTGGATATCCGGATTATGGAAATAAGACCGGTATTTATCAAATGCAACCTGAACAGCAGCTTTATCTTGTTCATTGAGGTATTTGTTCAGGACAGATTTTTGAAAGAGTGGCATCGGTTAATCAGTAACTTACAGAATTCAAATTTACAGTTTAATCGATTTCCTTAAACAATTTGGTATAATTTCAGAATTGTAAAATAATATAGTTACTTGAATACCTTATTATCAGGTACATTGAAGGCAAAGAATAAGAAAGCCGAAAGTGTTTACGTTGCCAAAAATTTAAACGTTACTTTAATCGATACTTTTTGGCCGGCATACTGTGCATGTTCTTCCGACACTAACTCTTCGACTGTTTCTAACACATGCGCTTTCAGTCTGTCATCTTTGCAGTTGACACAATCAACCTCAAAACTCCCATCTCCCTGAATGATTAACCTGATAAGCACACAGCATTCAAAATTTTCTGCCCGCGCAAATTCAGGATATTTGATGTTGTCGTGGATGAGTTCGGCGACTGATTTTGACACCTCTTTCGATGCCGGTACCGGTTCGTTCGCAAAGGCAATGTTTGAACATAACATCCCTACTACGAACAGAAAGGTTGCGATTCCTGTTTTCATGTCTGGTAGTATTTAGTTCCTTCTCTAAGAAAAAATATAGGGCTAAAAATGTGCCAGAGAAAATAACGGTCAATAGATCAGTATTTTAAAATTTGATCATGCTTTAAAATTTAATTGGTTTGTTCGTTACTATACATCCATTGTGCATGAATGAACACTTAGAGGCTGTTTGGAATTTATCCTTCAGTTTTCTTATGTGTCTTTTTAGCCATCTCATCGTTATTTTTTCAATCCGTCCGTCCGGATGCATCTCAAAAATGCCTTGATCTGACAAAAAATACATCATAATAAATTCTAAAAACAAAATCCAAACAGTCTCTTAAAATGAATTGGAAAACGATCTTTCTAAAAGGTGGTTAAAATAACAGTGAGATTTTTGCAAGGTCTCATACCATCAATCCTGAATAGTTTTAAGCTGCTTCCTTTTTTGGAGTGCCCACCATAGAAAGCCCCATGGCGCTAACAACACAGTCGGAATGGTAGAATTGATAGGTTCGGGTGTCCCTTTTAAACTGTGAAGAATATACGTGAGTGTAACGGCAATGAGGGTTGGTGTAAGCACGGCAAGAAATATGGAAACAAAATCATGAGTGAAGTACGCCGCAATGTTCTCGGTTATCCTCATCATTGTCCCGCCCGCCAGGAAGGTGTAAGTTGCTTGTTTTGACGCGGCAATCAGGCCAAGGCCAATTCCATGATCATAATTGATAAAAAAAACAATTGTGCCCATTACCAACGCTCCGGCAATTCCCATCTTTGGGTCAAAGAATTTGTTGTTACCGAGGGCGTTCTTGTTGTTAATTTTCAAAAGCAGCGTTCTTGAGTTGAATTTCGACTTTAATTTTTTCCGCGCATTCTGGGTCGATCAGTAAAATAGGACTTTTGAGACAGTCTTATTACGCTATTTTTTATTTTACAAACCGACGGAACAGTGTATTGTTGCCGTCAGAAACCCGGACGAGATAAACACCATTTGCCAGTTCATTTGTATAAACTTGCACAGAACTATTGATTGACTTTTCGTGATGAAGCATTTTTCCTGTCAAATCCATAATTTTTATTTCTTTCAGGTCATTGCGATTGTTGAGAAAATAAATGTTTAATACATCCTTCACAGGATTGGGGCCAATTGTAAAATAAACAGGCAGCTCGGTTTCTTCAACGGTTACTGAAATACTATCAATTTTTTCCATGGTCCATGCTTCAGGATCAACATCGATACTGGTAACATATTTTCCTGTAAATACAGAAAAAGTATTCACATTATCAGTCTGTTCAAACTTGACAATGGTATCTGAACCATCATCAAAATTCAACCTGTATTCCATCAACATTTTAAATAAAGTTGTGACTGGCGATGATGAGGTTTGTGTTGCAGTCAGGTGAAGAGTACCTTCATCCATATAATATACCAGGTCGTAATTTGGGTAACCCTGTCCGTAATACCATTGACCGAAAAACTGGTCGAAATCTATTCCGGTTACATTTTCTGCCACGTTTTTAAAATCGTCACCTGTCGCAGTGCTATCTTTGAATGAAGTTTGATAAGTCCTCAATACATCAAAAAACAATTCATCATCCTGTATTTCATGTCGAAGCATGTGAATAATGGCTGCACCTTTGTTGTACGAAAGCCTTCCGTTAAATATCCTCCATTGATTTTCCTGTGTAATTTG
>JAUXBM010000149.1 GCA_030619415.1 Chlorobiota bacterium | reverse complement strand
TTTTCGTCCCCTCCTTCAAAACAGTCGTGTAAAGTGGCAACGGGGTAAACACTGCGTATATCTTTCATGATCTCAATAAGCTCTTTTGTGAGCTTTGAGCGTAAAATGGGATCAGGGTGTTTTTTGGCTTTTTCTGAGAGCCAAACCCTGTATATTTTTTCAAATTTGATGATATCATCTTTATCAGCCCAGCAAATTTTCGGGTGAATATGAGCTGGTGTTTCAAGACGTACCGTTTTTTCGAAGAAACGCCTGAATGCCATGTTATCAAAACGTTTTGGCCAGTAAGGCACAATCAGCGTAATTCTGAAAGAATAGGGATCTGTTTCGCCATAACAGGAGTCGCAATCTCCGTCAACACATACTTCCATTAAATGATAGCCTGCATCCAGCGGCCTGAGGAGGAGGTGTTCAACAAGATGAAATCCCTCGACATTGCACTCGCCTTTGAATAATGATAATGACCGGTCGATGGCCCTTTCCCTCGCTGTTTGGGTCTGGTAAAGAATGCTTGTTGCGATGATTTCACCATTGGCTGCCTTAATGTTGAAGTAAAACCTGCTGTCAACCGAGGCTTTTCTGAAATACTGATCAGGATCTTTTCCGTTCAGCTTCAGCGACTGAATACCTTTGTTTCGCATCTGGGCGGTTGTGTATCCCTCGCTTCTCAGGATGATGTTTTCCTCATTATCCCTGACGGTAAACCTGAATTCACCGGCTATGTCCTTGTATTTCTTGATGTAACTATTAACAGGTTTACAATAAAGGTGTTTCCTGTTGTAGGAGTCGATCCCTAAAAGCCGGGTGATCCGTTTTTTCAATCCTGCAACGTTATCTGTATTCCAGATCGCCGATTCATCTTTGTAGTTAAATGCTTTGCCCCGTTCACTGCTGATAACCGGGTAGTCCTGAAGAAATGCCGTTTTATCATCGATCAATTCACCGGGCGCTTTTTTCTTGTCGAGATGGTACATCAACAGTACATAATCGGAAAACTGTTCGGCGAAGCGGGCTGCGATGTGATCGAGGAAGCGGTTACGCCGGTCGTGGAATGTGTCGATATCTTCAACAATACCATCGAGGTTCTTCACAAAATGGGTATCTCCCGGGGTTTCAAAACCAGACAACTTTTTGTAGTTGATCCACTCTGTTTTAAATGTTTCGTAATTATCCAGGTCAATCGTTGGATGCGATGCCGGATCGACTCTGTTGGTAAAATCTTTCAGGAGGTGATAGATTAAAGGTAACTGTTCATCGCTGAATAAAACAGAGTGAGCCTTGTTATCCACCGAAAACTCAAAACCTTCCGGTAAGTTGTAAAGTACTTTATAGAAATAGGTCTTGTCAACTTTGGTACTGAACGAATACAAAGCTTTTACATTCGCCAGTTGCGCCAGGTAGTTGGCCAGCAATTGATCGAAGAATAAGATGTAAGCCTTGAGTTGTTTTGACTGTGCGATTCGTTTATCGGTAATCAGGCCAGGGATACCTTTGAAGCTGATGCCATACGTTAGCGGGAAATCATTTTGAATGGTATAATAATTTTCAACCGAAAAGTCGGTTCCTTTTGGAATCGAATAATCATATAATTCATCCTTCGAAAGCATTTGCTTCCGTTCGAGGGCATAAAGCTCCTCAAGAAATTCTTCAACCTCATTCTGAACAGGGAAATAGGGGAGGCCTTCTTTAAAAAGAATGATCTTCGATTTTTCCCTTTCAAATCGTGGAACGAGTCCGTCTTTAATTTTCAGGCACCATTCAACTTTATCGTTTAGTACCTGGTGTTTGTACCTGCTTGCAAGCTGGATACTCTTCACTGCAAGCACACCTTCAACGTCCATAATGATCTGGATGATATCCGAAACAAGGATTTCTGTTTTTGGCTCTGATGCTTTTAATTCCGTTGTGTCGATAAAACCGTGTGTTAGACCGGGACCCTCGAAAATTTCTTCTGTCCGATAACCGTTCCCTGCCATTTCATCCAGCATGTAAAAATTAACATGTGGGGCGATGAACCTTTCAACCTGGTAATAAATATTTGCAAGCACTTCCTCATTATCAGCACCGGGCGAAACTTCAATATCCGCGCAAATGGCTACCCGCTCAACTTCGAGGTTATTGAAGTTGTCGTAATCTTCGCATAAGTTGCGGTAAGCATGGAGCACCTTATAAGCCTCTTCCACAATTGGCAGTGCTTTCTTCAATTTTTCAACATAGGCTTTAACGATGCTTCCTGCCCCCATATTCATCACAACCTGTTTGATTAACAGTGTGCGAGCTGCTGTACTTTTCTTGGAAGAATGAACATTTACAGGAACGACAAACGTAGATAATTTCAGTGTAACCTGTAGTTTGGCAACGTATTGTTTACGGGTAATTTCGGTGATACCGGTGATTTTCATCTTTAGGATATCATCTGCACAAATCTTTTTATCGAAGAAGTATTTCCATGTCGGGAAATCCACGAGGATGGTGAAATCTTCATTCCCTTTTTGAATACGTTTTTCAGAAAATAGTTCGTTCAGATCGCCTAAAAGTTCGTCTTCCTCCAATTCAAGCAGCACATCGTAAAGCCCCCTGATTTTTATTTCTTTCCTGTTATCGTCTGGGTATAGCGCCATTTCTTCTTTATGCATCAAAGCGCTCTTTGTGCAATTCAGCCAGATATCGGGTTTTGGGTTTTCAACAATGCTAAGCCAGGCATTTCTTATTCCTTCGATGTCGATCAGAATTTTCCTGAAGTCGTTGAAATTAACCGGTTTGTTGGTCAGGATTTGGCGTGCGGTAAAGAATTGGTATAGGTTCTTATAAGTATCCTCATCTTTTTCAACAAGCAGGTCGTTGATGTCGTAAGCTGTTTTGTAACCAAGCTCGGTGATGGCATAGCAAAGTGCCTCAAGAATGGTTATGCCCGGATCATGCACATTGTAATCTGTCCATGAATCGCTGGATAGTTTTTCGATAAACTCCCGTCCCTCCTTGATAAGCACTGTATAGTCCTGGCTTTTCAGGAGTTTGTTCTCTTTTAATATGGTTGTTTGGTTTTTCATGTACAGGATGAAGTTGTTAATATTTCATGTGTATCATTCGAAACCAGTATCGATCTGGCTGTAGTTGCGATGGCTTCTTCCACATTATACCGTGTGCTGCTGTCGTCAATAATGTGGTTCATTTCGAAGTCGGTTAAGTAGTCAACATAGCTCCGTTCCTCGATGAAGTTCAGGATGACTGAGCGATGGATTTTTCCTCCGAAAACAATGTCCTCTCCATCCTGGAAAGCCCAGGGAGAAAGATATTCGATAATGTCTTGTTTCAGCTGGTTTTCATAAAATCCACGGTCGTAGCCGGTATGGAACTCAACGTAAAATTTTACCTGGATCCGTTCAAAAAGCGGGTTGATGACTTTCAGTTTTTCTGCCGCAAATGGCGAATTGTATTTATTCAGGAATTTCTTAATGTTATCCAGTGTATTTAAACTGACTCTTGGTTTTAGCGGATCAACGGCATTCAGGTTTTTCAATTCCGGTACCACGATCACCGTTACATATCCGGGAGCAAATTCAGAATTGATCAGCTTATTGTTTTCGTCTTTGTAATCGTAAGTGCTGTGGCTGATACACTTGGCTTTGTAGACTTCCGGAAATTCCTGCAGGATCAGCCGCTCGTAATCCCAAATAGAAACTCCTCTTGCTTTGTGCCTCAACCTTTCGCTCACCCGGCGATAAAACTCCTTATCACTTTCTTTAACTTTCCCACCAAAAGAGGCGTAAGGCTGTTCGATTGACTTAACTTCGGCTTCTTTTACCTTTAGCTTACTGATGGTTTTCGCAGGAAGCGGTGTTGCCAGGAAAGTCGGGTCATTTTTATTGTCTTTGAAAGAAGCTGTTCCGGCCTGGGCATAAACCTCCATCACATCGCAGATTGCATCGGTGTTTTCCGGAACGGCGCCCATAATCCAGTGATAGCCTGAATCCATTATCGAATTATTATTCGTTGCCTCTTTTGGCAATGAGAATTTAATAATTCCTGTTGTGAGAAGCCCGTTTGTAGTATCAGAAAGAATTTCGTCAATTTTAAATGGTACCCAGATATCATCGTCAAGATAGAACCAATCGATGTCCTGTTTGTCTAGCTCGGGATCAGCGCTGCCTTCGGCTACTTTGAACAGGAGAGATACATTTTGCGGAGGATCAAGGTCTTTCAAGCCGATGTAGAATTCGCCCTGGTGTGTCTGCTCAACTCCATCATTATCAATATGCTTGAATTGAGGCAGTAAGTAAATATCATCACCGGTCAGTTTTGTATGGACTTCCTGCTGCCCGAAAGGCATGATGTGGAAAAACTTACTCGTTCGCTTATCAAAATCAGTAGTTGATGCAATGTCGATGGTTTCAATTACTGCATAATTCAGCCCGATCGCACTTATCTGTGGCGTATATGGTTCAACAGGTAATGTTGACTTGTCAACAACCTGTTCTGTAAAAAGTGAAGCATAATGGCTGTGGCCGAAAGCCCGGTTTGGCTTATCGAGGGTCAATTTAATAAAGCCACGATCGCTCTCAACAGTGTACCTGGAGAATTCTTCAAGATCAGGTTTTTCTCCAATACTTAGATTGGAACTATCCGTATAGAAATTAAATTTCTTCAGAATGGAAATATCATCTTTGTGGAATATTTCTTCATTTTCATTTGGAGAAAGCAGGTCGAGCCAGTTATAATTATTCAGGATGTCAAACTTTGCTTTAAAATCCTCGTTTTTCGGGTCGTAGCTTTTACCAAATGTGTCAGATAGGTTGCCATGGTTGTAATAGTTCTGTAGTTTGGTTACTATATTACCGCTTGAATCTGTTGGGATGTTATGCCATTGAATGAAGAACTGGAGCAAGTACAGATCTTTTTTGAACGCTTCATGGCAACCAATATAAAACCGGGAACCTTTTACTGGTGTTGGTCCGAAAGGCTCAAATGGCTTAGCGGGATCGAGCAGGCCATTATCGTTTTGTAAAACCAGGTTCTTGAGTCCTTTTGCGACAGCTCTCAGGTTGATGCTTTTAATTTTAGCCGTATGCAGTACATTATAAATATGGTTACCCGAAAAATCACCTTTTGCTTTGATCTTCAGCATCGGGTATTTGGCGTCAAAATTACCTCCGTGAATTTTGGAATCGTAATCAACTACGGCCGGTACACTTTGATCCAATGTAACTCTGGCTCTAGCT
>JAUXBM010000220.1 GCA_030619415.1 Chlorobiota bacterium | reverse complement strand
GCTTACAAGGTTGATGAAAAAACAAAGAAAGAAATACTCCTGAAACTCAGGAATTTTAGAGATAAAGAATTTGAATTAACTGAAAAAATCGATGAAGCCCTTATCGGTGGATTTAAACTTGATTTTGAGGATTACCAATACGACGACACCATCAGAATTCAATTGAAACGGTTGGCCAAGGAATTCTCCGACAACCTTTATGTAAGTAAACTTTAAACTAAAGAAAAATTAAAACAATATGGCAGACATTAAACCAGCTGAAGTATCAGCCATTCTGCGACAGGAATTAGCCGGATTTGAATCAGCAGCAGTGCTGGAAGAAGTAGGATCCATTTTACAAATTGGTGATGGTATTGCCCGGGTATATGGTTTGAACAATGCCGAAGCAGGTGAATTGATCGAATTCGAAAAAACCGGGTTGATGGGTATCGTGCTTAACCTCGAGGAAGACAACGTAGGGATCGTTCTCCTGGGTGAGGTAGAAGACTTAAACGAAGGCGACAAAGCAAAACGTACCGGCCGCATTGCATCAATCAAGGTGGGCGAAGGCATGCTTGGTCGCGTTATCAACACACTTGGTCAGCCAATAGATGGAAAAGGAGAATTAGAAGGTGAACTTTTTGAAATGCCGCTCGAACGCAAAGCACCTGGTGTAATTTACCGCCAGCCGGTAAATGAACCCTTGCAAACAGGTATCAAACCAATTGATGCGATGATTCCGATTGGTCGCGGACAACGTGAGTTGATCATTGGTGACCGCCAGACAGGTAAGACTGCCATTGCGATTGATACGATCATCAACCAGAAAGAGTTTTACGACAAAGGCGAGCCGGTTTATTGTATTTATGTTGCGATAGGACAAAAAGGATCGACGGTAGCCAATATTCAGAACACTTTGGAAGATCATGGAGCCATGGCTTATACAGTGATTGTTACTGCTACTGCTTCCGATCCTGCCGCTATGCAGTTTTATGCACCCTTCGCGGGAGCTGCTATTGGCGAATATTTCCGCGATACCGGACGTCCGGCGCTTGTTGTTTATGATGACCTTTCAAAACAGGCCGTTGCTTACCGCGAAGTTTCATTGCTTCTCAGGCGTCCCCCGGGTCGTGAGGCTTATCCCGGTGATGTATTTTATCTTCACTCAAGATTGCTTGAACGTGCGGCGAAGATTATCAATTCAGATGCCATTGCAAAGCAGATGAACGACCTGCCCGAAGTACTAAAAGACAAAGTAAAAGGAGGCGGTTCATTGACTGCTCTTCCAATCATTGAGACACAGGCCGGTGATGTTTCAGCCTATATTCCAACCAACGTAATTTCGATTACAGATGGACAGATATTTTTGGATGGCGATTTGTTCAACGCCGGTATCCGACCTGCAATTAATGTAGGCATCTCGGTTTCACGCGTGGGTGGTAATGCACAGATCAAATCGATGAAAAAAGTGGCAGGCACCCTGAAGCTTGACCAGGCACAGTACCGTGAATTGGAAGCTTTTGCCAAATTTGGATCCGACCTTGATGCGGCTACCATGTCGGTGTTGAATAAAGGAGTAAGAAATGTACAAATTCTAAAGCAACCACAGTACACACCAATGGCTGTTGGACACCAGGTGGCGATCATTTATTGTGGCACCAATAACCTGGTTAAGGATGTTCCGGTTGAAAGTGTGATTGATTTTGAAACCGAATTCCTGCACCACCTTGATGAAAATCACGCGGATATGTTAAAAGAATTGGCCGCAGGAAAGCTGCCCGACAGCGCCATCGATATCCTGAAAAAAGCGGCCTCTGATGTAGCACATAAATACAAAAAATAACCTGAGCAGATAGTTTATGGCTAATTTAAAGGAAGTTCGGACAAGGATTGCTTCGGTAAAATCTACCAGGCAAATTACCAGTGCCATGAAAATGGTTTCAGCCTCCAAACTCAGGCGAGCACAAAATGCCATTTTAAGCTTGAGGCCTTATGCTGCCAAGCTTCAAGAGATTATGCAAAACCTCAGTCACGATCTCGAAGGATCTGACGAAGGTGCATGGGGCGACAACAGGGGGGATCACAAAATATTAATCGTTCCCATCACCTCAAACCGGGGATTGTGTGGCGCTTTCAATGCGAATATTGCCAAGACGACAAGAGCCTTGATCGAAGAAAAATACCCGGCACAGATGAAAAGCGGAAATGTAGATATCATGTGTTTGGGGAAAAAAGGGGCAGATGCCTTATCATGGTTTTACAAAGTAAATGAGATCAATACCGAAATATTTGACGATCTCACATTTGACAATGCCGTTGCAATCGCCGACAGGCTCATGAATGATTTCCTTGAAAAGAAATACGACAAGATTGTTTTAATATACAATCAGTTCAAGAATGCTGCTGTACAGATTATTCAGGAAGAACAATTCCTGCCTGTCGCAGAATCAGACAAGGGAGATAAACAATTATCCGAAGTGCAGGCCAATTATATTTTCGAACCGAACAAAGAAGATATTCTTGAAGCCCTGGTACCAAAAACAATCAAAATTCAATTATACAAAGCGTTGCTGGATAGTTTTGCTTCTGAACACGGCGCCCGAATGACGGCTATGCAGCAGGCTACCGACAATGCAGAAGAATTGCTCAAAGACCTTAAGCTTTCATACAATAAAGCGAGACAAGCAGCCATTACCAATGAAATCCTTGAGATCGTCGGTGGTGCCGAAGCATTAAAAGGTTAGTTCCGTTTTGTCATTCTGAACGAAACGCAGTGTAATGAAGAATCTTTGCGAAGCGCTGGTTTAAAAAATAACAACAAAACAAAAACAATGAATCCGAAAGTAGAAAAAGCCCTAAACGAACAAGTCCAAAAAGAAGAATATTCATCACGCTTATACCTGGCCATGGCTATCTGGTGTGAGGCTTCCGGGTTTCCGGGTGCTGCTGCATTTCTTTTCGAACATGCTGAAGAAGAGCGCATGCACATGATGAAATTGATCCATTTTGTGAATGACCGTGGTGGTCAGGCCCAACTGATGAATGTGGAAATACCTCCTTTAAAATATGAGTCGGTTCTCGATATTTTCACCCAGATCCGCGAACACGAAATGTACATTACCGGGTCCATCAACAACCTTTTCGGGGTAACTGTTGAGGAGAAAGATTATACAACCGGCAATTTCCTTCAATGGTATATTACCGAGCAAATTGAAGAAGAAAG
>JAUXBM010000198.1 GCA_030619415.1 Chlorobiota bacterium | reverse complement strand
GTTGACCAATTCCTCCGACACCGGAAAATCAGGAAATCCCTGCGAAAGGTTGACCGCATTGTATTCCCTTGCCAGTTGTGTCATCACTGCGAAAATGGATGTGCCGGTGTTAGGGAGTTTTGACGTCAGTTTCAGGTCATTCAGGCTCATTGGCGGAGGATTATCACGCAAATGTATTGAAATTATTCAGGGACAACAATTTCACGCCGCGATCGCGGCGTCGCTGCGTGAAAACTTGTCGATTGCGATATAATTTAGAATCCCAATAAATTAATATCCTATATGTTGACACCGGAAAATAATTAAATATTTGGTAATACTATAGAGACTGTTTGTTTTATAATTTTGTGCATCTGATAAGATTGATATTAAATCCACTTGTAACATGAAAAATATTGACACCTATGATTTTACGGACAAAAAAGTGATTGTCCGTGTTGACTTTAACGTTCCTTTGAACGACAAATTCGAAATAACAGACGACACCCGCATCAGGGCTGCAATTCCAACGATCCAAAAAATTCGTAAAAACGGAGGAGCCGTTATCCTGATGTCGCATTTGGGCAGACCAAAAACCGGTCCGGAAGATAAATTTTCTCTAAAACATCTGGTAAAGGATCTTTCTCAAAAACTCGGAACTGAGGTACAATTTGCCGATGATTGTATCGGTCAACAGGCTGCAGATAAATCTGCGGCTTTGAAACCAGGAGAAGTATTGTTGTTAGAGAACCTCCGTTTCTACAAAGAAGAAACCAAAGGAGATGAGGCTTTTGCAGAAAAACTTGCCAAACTTGCTGACGTTTATATGAACGACGCATTTGGTACTGCCCACCGCGCACATGCATCAACAGCTATCATAGCACAGTTTTTTCCTGAAGAAAAAATGTTTGGATATGTAATGACCAATGAATTAATAAGCATCAATAAGGTGGTGAAAGAAGGTAAAAAACCCATTACTGCTGTATTGGGCGGAGCGAAAGTTTCGGGTAAAATTGAGATCATTAATCACTTGCTGGCAAAAGTGGACAACCTGATTATTGGTGGTGGCATGATGTTTACTTTTATCAAAGCAATGGGTGGCCATATCGGCAATTCGCTGGTTGAAGAAGACCTTTTGGATACAGCAAAAGCAGCCATGAAAAAAGCCAAAGAGCTTGGTGTTAATTTTTACATCCCCACCGACACAATTGCAGCTGATAAATTTGCTAATGAAGCCAACAAGAAAACCTGTGCTGCCGGTGATATACCTGATGGCTGGATGGGACTGGATATTGGCCCGGAGACCATTAAAATTTTTAGCGAAGTGATTTTGAACTCGTCAACTATTTTGTGGAACGGACCAATGGGTGTTTTTGAATTGGACAATTTTGCGAAAGGAACCATTGATATTGCGATGGCTATCGCTGACTCAACAGCTAAAGGGGCATTTTCATTGGTAGGTGGTGGTGACTCGGTAGCTGCGGTAAACAAATACAACCTCAAGGATAAAGTGAGTTATGTATCAACAGGAGGGGGTGCTATGCTTGAATTTATTGAAGGGAAAGTGTTGCCGGGGGTTGCAGCCATCGAAGGTTAATTCCTGTTTTCAGAAAGTTAAAGTGGTCGGACTTCGATATTCCTCAGCAGAGCAATTGTTCGACCACTTTTTTTTAATACAGTTCATCAAGAATTTCTTCCTTTTCAGGCAGCTCAACTGAAAGGTTATCGAGGTTAAGCCTTGAATAAAGCAAAGGAGCAACAGACTCAACCGGTTTATAAAGCATTGAGCCATCGCGGTATTTTTGCTTGATTAAGAAATCATCGGCGTCGAAGTAATTGATCACAAAAATGAGGATACTCAGGTAAAGCGCTCCTTTCAATATTCCAAAAACAGCACCGGCAGCTTTATTCAAAAATCCCAGCATCAACACATCGATGAATTTTTGAAGAACATTGCCGATGAGGACAACAGCAATAACCACAACCACAAAAGTGACAACAAAAGAAATTAATGCCAGGTATTCAGTATTGATCTTAAAATAATCGGTCAGTTTATTGGCTGTATAATCAGAAAAGAAAAACGCAAAATAAAGTCCGAGGATCAGTGCGGCAAAAGAGGCCACCGAAACAATGAGTCCCTTGTTATAACCCTGCCTTGCCCAGAGCAACAAAGGGATAAGGATGATAATATCGAGCAGGTTGATTGACATTAATTTTTGATTGGAATAGTGGAATGATGGAATATTGAAATAATGGGGTTAAGGTTCATAAATATTGCTATTTGGCTCTTCGGGTTAACTCTGTAGCAAAAACAAAATCATTCAGCTCTTTGTTATCGGTATTCATGATTTCAGTTTTATCACCTTCCCACCACAATTCTCCGTTATGGATGTATGATATTTTTTCTCCAATTTGCAACACCGAATTCATATCGTGGGTGTTAATTACTGTGGTCATTTCAAATTCGTGTGTCAGTTGAGATATCAATTCATCGATAAGTTCTGCCGTTTTCGGATCGAGGCCTGAATTGGGCTCATCGCAAAAAAGATATTTCGGGTTTAACGCGATGGCCCTGGCAATGGCCACTCTTTTTGTCATACCTCCACTGATTTCAGCCGGGTATTTATCGTTGGCATTAACCAGGTTTACATGGTTAAGTACGGAGTTTACCTTTTCCTTTTTCTCCTCAAGAGGCATTTTAGTAAACATATTCAGCGGGAACATCACATTTTCTTCGACAGTAAATGAATCAAAGAGGGCACCCCCCTGAAACAGCACACCCATTTCTTTACGGGTACTGCGTTTCTTTTTTTCAGATAAGTCAGAAAAACACAAGTCCTTAAAAAATATTTGTCCTTCATCAATGTCGAGCAGGCCAATGCAACATTTCATCAATACCGTTTTTCCGGAACCGCTCTGCCCGATAATCAGGTTGGTCTTACCTTTCTCAAAGGTGGTCGAAATATTTTGCAACACCATCTGGCCGTCAAATGCCTTGGATATGTTTTTTATTTCGATCATGCCAGCAACATTTGTGTTAAGACGAGATCGAAAAAGATAATCAGGATGCTGCTGATAACTACAGCTTGCGTACTTGCCCTTCCTACCTCAACCGATCCTCCCTTTACAGTATATCCTTTATAACCGGCAACAGAAGCAATAATGAATGCAAATACCACGGTTTTGATCAAGGCATAGGAAAGTGTAAAAGGTTCGAACCACGACCGAAGGCCTTCGATGTATGCGGGAGGTGGAATAAGGCCTGTAATAAGACATGCTACCCAGCCGCCGCCTAATCCCAGGAAAATGGAGAAAATGATCAGAACAGGATTATAGATCATCGCAGCCGTAATCTTGGGCAGGAT
The DNA here is from genome assembly GCA_030619415.1 of Chlorobiota bacterium. Lineage (GTDB taxonomy): Bacteria > Bacteroidota > Bacteroidia > Bacteroidales > F082 > JAADID01. The sequence continues at coordinate 502 of JAUXBM010000198.1, read as the reverse complement.
AAGGTAATTTGCAGGGTTAATTCCCATTACTTTTAATGCATCGATTTGCTCGGTAACCCGCATAGTACCTATTTCGGAAGCGATGCTTGACCCTACCTTTCCGGCTAAAATCAAACTGATGATGGTTGGCGAAAATTCAAGGATCATCATTTGACGAACCGAGAATCCAACCAACTTATCCGAAAGCAGAGGGTTATCCATATTGTAAGCTGTCTGAATGGCAATAATGGCACCCATAAATACCGAAATAATGGCAACAATTCCGATTGAATTTGTTCCCAGCGCCTGGAAGTCTATCATTAATTGTTTCCTGAAAACCCTACCTTTGTCGGGTCGTTTGAAGGCCTGCAATATTAACAGGACATAATTACCTATGGAATGAATGATATTCACAATTCAAGCGAAGTTAATCAAATGAGAACTTATGAGCAGGCAACAACTGTTGCGAAAAAACGTTTCCGTTTGACATTGTAAAATTATAATAAATATTAAGGTTTGATTT
>JAUXBM010000128.1 GCA_030619415.1 Chlorobiota bacterium | reverse complement strand
GTTGGTAGGGATGCCAACAAGGAAGGTGGGAGCTACGCCGCCGCGTGAAAATTATTTTTTTTTCAGTAATAATGAAAATTTAAGAATCAACCAGGAAACAAACCCAACACCAATTCCCATCGCCAAAGCAAAAACCAAAGCCCCAACAACATATTGGAAAATGCTGTACCCAAAATCCTGGAAAGTGGCATAAAAATTTCCTTCAAGGATTTGTTGTTTAAGATGGATCAGAGTTTCTTTGGTAAGTTCTTCAGGATTATTTACTACCATCCCGCCGGTTTTGTAACTGAAATAAATAAGGAAAGGAACCACGGGCGGAAGGCTGATGTTGGAGGCTGCCAAAACCAGTATTTTGTTGAGTCGCATAAAATGGGCAAGGAAAGCCGCTACCAGCATTTGAAATCCCCAAATGGGTGCGATTCCCATAAAAACCCCAAAACCGAGGGCGAATGCAATCTTGGCCGGACTTTCGTTGTGTGCAGTGATTTGATCTCTAATAATGTCAATAAACTTGTTGCGCGTTAGGTAGCGGAAAGCGTTTCGGGGGACGATGTACAAATATGTAATCAACACGAGGCAAGTGTTCAAAATGCTGATTCTGGTAAAGTCGGGGAGGGGCCGGAAGTGGGTTACACGATCCTCCGGATAATCCACCTTAATTGGGACAGGAATTATTTTTATTCCACTCCATGCTGAACGCACCAACACCTCAACCTCAAACTCGTATTTGTTGGTCAAGAACCTGGTTTTTTTGTAAAACTTGATCGGGTATAAACGGAACCCTGATTGTGTATCAGGTAGTTTCTGGCCTGTTTCAACCCAAAACCAGAAGTTGGAAAATTTATTGGCAAAAGTGTTTTTGGAAGGCATGCTGTCTGCGGCAATATTCCGTGATCCAATGATTAGTGTCTCTGGTTCTTCTTTAAGTTTATTTGCAAAAAACTGAAGATCGTCAGCAAAATGTTGCCCGTCAGCATCAATGGTAATGGCGTAATCGAAACCCAGTTCCAGTGCCCGTTCAAAACCCTGGCGGATTGCGAAACCTTTGCCTTTATTTTTTTTGTAACCAATAAGTTCGAAACCTTTCCGGGATGAGAGGTTTTCTTCAGTTTGATCGGTGGAGCCATCATTAACGACGAGAATATTTTCACAATATTTTTTCACATCTTCAACAACCCCAACAATTGTTTTTTGGTTGTTGTAAGTGGGGATGATGACACAAACTTTATCATCCTTGAAAATATCATTACGCTGTCTGGTTTCGGTCATTCTAGTTATCAAAAGTTCGTAAAAGTAAGCTTTTAAGGCTCAATCTTTTCAAGACGCAGGCTGAGATTCCGCTGATTGAAATTAATCGTCTGAGGAGCAAGATGGTCAAAGGAGCTGAGTGAAATAATCAGGTTTGAGCCTCCATGTTTTTTATGAATCGTACTGACCTGACCAAAATATTGGTGGTAAGTATATCGGCTCCTGTTTCTTTTGTATTTGAATTCCTTGACCATGCTTTCTGTCATCGGGTCCTGGAATAATCGTTCTTTTGTCTTTTTCGGAAACAGCATGAAGATCAAACTGAAATTATCCTCCAACAGATCTAAAACCGGTTTCTTGTCTAACAAACTAATGAGGTGATGGACTTTTATACTATCGTTTTGCGTAAAGAATTCCAAGTCAAAATATTTCAGTCCAAACTCCGACATAAAAACCACACGAAAATCTTTCCCGGTCTTTTTAATCAAGGTCAGTCCGCTAAGCTCGTTTCCATATATCCTCATGTTTGTTTTGTAAAGCACTTTCTGAAAATCAGTACTAAAGATCCATGGCTGACTGAGCTTAATTTGTGAATCTGCGGGTACTTTCTTAGCAGTTCGGCATCCGCCTGTTGCACCCAATATGAGAACTACAGTTGCAACAAGCAGAAGGTCTGAAAGACTTTTATCGCGCTGTAAATTCTTCATCATCAATTTCAATATTGGCCTTTCTGTTTACAAAAGTAATCTTTGTAAAATCATCACCCGGCTCTATGAATTTTACTTCTGAAACAGCAATATCTGGTTTAGAAAAATAGATTTTAATTTCTGTCAGGATGTTGCTTAATAAGTCATTTTGCGGAATTAAAACAGCGAGATAATTGTTATTGTTTTGATAAAATGACGCTGTGAATTCCGGGTCATCCACAAAATTACCCTGGATGGCCATTACAATCATATTGTTAATTTCCTTGAAAAGTTTGTTCGATTCGGTATTAAATTCGCTGATCTTTCCATCGTTGTTTATGATAAAACGATTTTGGTTGATGATGATGGCATAAACAATTGGCTCGAAATATTCCCAGCGGACTTTGTTCTCTTTTTTGAACAAAAACCGCCCCCGGCTCACCAGCACCTCTTCCATCATGGTCAGGTGTTTCTCCTGCGTAAATTCACTGCTGATACTCTGGGTTTTCGCTGAGGTTTCCCGAAGCTTATTCTTAAAAGATGCAACATCCTCAACCTCAGAAAATCCTTTGGATGCCTGTCCGAAACTGAGGCCAGGCAATAAAAAAGCAATGATTGTAAAAAAGTATTTATGCTGATTCATAGGCTTCAATGTTAAACAGTTTGTCCAAACTTACAATTTTAAACTGATTGGTTTTTAGCCAGACGAGGTATTCATCAATAATCGGAATAATCTTTTCATCAGTATCATGCAAAAGCACCACGCCACCCGCTTTGGTTTTTGATTTGAGCTTGTTCAGAACTTTTTGTTTGTCGCGAACGGCATCAAAAGATCGCAAACTCCAGCCAATTGAAAACATATTTGTTTTTTCAAGTGCCTTTTTCAACGAAGGATTGGTAACGCCATAAGGAGGTCGGAACAGCGTAGGTTTTTTTCCGATGGTGTGTTCAATTTCTTTGTTCGTAGCCTTTATCTCGGCAGCCATTTTTTTAGCTGAGAACAAATCAAACCATTTAGAATGGGTGAAAGTATGGTTCCCGATGAGATGTCCGTTTTTGTCAGTTTGTTTTGTGATTGAATTATTTTCTGCAATGTTTTTTCCAAGACAAAAAAAAGTGGCTTTGGCTTCGTGTTTTTCCAGGATGTCGAGCAATTTGGGGGTAATAACAGGATGTGGGCCATCATCAAAAGTGAGCGCGATGACTTTTTCGTTTGTTTTTGTTTTGCAGTACGAAAAAAAGTAAAAATTCAGCCCGATAAGAGTGGATCCTAAAACCAGTTTTAAAAGGTATAACGTAACCGGAATTGCCAAAGACCAGGCCGGTATTGCCTGTCGTTGCAGCAAAATGATCATCGCGAAAAGAATGATGAAAAAGAGTATGCTGATGGTTGTGTAGCGAAACATGGGTTTTTATTTCCTTTTACATTTAAATAAGGTATGGCTTACACCGATATTTTCAAAAACTTCATCGATATACAAACCCGATTTTTCCAGCAGTCTTTCCATATCGCGTGAATGGTACATCTGGCTGTTACCATTCGCAATGGCCGTAAAATAAAGCGAAGTGGCATGCAGGCTGTAAGTTGAGGCTTCAAACTCCTGTTTGTCCCAGTACGTTTCCAAAATGTAAAGTGCTCCATTTTTGTCGAGTGCTTCAAATGACCTTTTTAAAAGTCCCAAAACTTCTTCCTGCGAGAAACAATCCAGAAACTGGCTCATCCAGATGGCACCGTATCCTTTTGGAAAGGGAACACTTTGGTCGAGCAAGTTTACAGGAATGGCATCAATCCGGTCTGAAAGACCTGCCTTTTCAGCATTTTCCAGCGCCTCTTTCACCTGGCCCGGAAGATCGACAATGGTCATTTTTACCGATTTGTTATGACGCACACAAAACAAAGAGAATTTACCTGTGTTTCCGCCAACATCCAGAATTTTATCTGGATTGTCCTTAAACAAGAAAGGCATCACTTCGGGGAAAGCATAATCAGAATAGTAATGATCGAAACCGAACCAGCTTTTGCGAAACTGATCAGGCATTTCGGCGAGGGCTTCGTAAACGGTATTCCAGTTTCCAAACTCCTTTAATCCTTCCGGTTTGCCTTTTTTAATAGCATCCTGAAGATGGAAAAAACCAAGGTAATTTACGTCGTTGGTAAAGTCCATATTCACTTTGGTTAACTTATCACTTTGGATAAAGTAGCCTGTTTTTGTGAGACTCCATTTTTCATCCTCTACCATCACCATTTCAAGGCTTAAGCCTGCTTCGAGCAAAACTTTTACACCGTATTCCGAAAGTTTGAGATCATTTGAAATATCTTCCAATAAAGCTCCTTTTCGCCGATGTTTTAACAGGTATTCCAGAATACCGAGGTCACGCAATGCTTTCGCTGCCTGGAACATAATCGGTGCAAAGGCTATTTTTTGCGCATCGAATTTAGCCTGAAGCGCTGTTTTATCGTCTGATCCGTAAGTAAAGTTCATGGTTTTGTTGATCATTTTTTATTTATCTAGCATCCAGCATCGAGCATCCAGTCATCAGTCATCAGTCATCAGTCATCATCCAGAGGCTCCCAAAAATAATAATAATTGAACCACTGTTCAGGAGCAATATGAAGTATACGTTCAACTTCGGCTGTGTAATCGTTGAGCATATTTTTTAGCTGAATATCATTTTCAATTTTGTCTCTTGAACCTTTGTAAACGATAGGTTTAGTAGCATAAAAATGATAGTGCGTATCGGTCTTTTTAATGGCTGAAACAAAGGTTACCGGTTTGTTGTATTTCATTGGAAGAAAAAAAGGACCGTAAGGAAATTTCGCTTCCCTGTCGAGTAGCTTGCCTTCTATTGTTTTTGAGCCCTCAACAAAACGGTCGCCGTGAATGGCTACAATTTCATTGTTTTGCAAGGCGTTTTTAATTTCGAAAAGGTGAGAAAGATCATCTTTAATCGAAATTATATTCATGCTCTTTTTGGTCATTACATCATCCATCAGCGCTTTTATCCGTTTATGCTCAGCCTCCACCATGACGATATGCACCTTTGTGTCAATCCGTTCGAGCAATTGTCCTGCAATTTCCCAGTTTCCTAAATGAGCACCAATTAGAAATCCGCCTTCGTTAGCCGCCATTTCATGTAAATAATCTTCACCTTCAAAGTCGAATGTAAATTTACTGCTGAACCCGGCCAGTAGCGCCACTTTATCAAGTAAGACCTGTCCTAATTTGTAGAAATTTTTAAAGATATATTTTATAGATTTCAAATAGCTGTACCCAAGAATGCTTCTGAAATAATAAAATATTGGTTTTCGGGCTTTGGAGACAAACAATACAAAATAGAGCACAACGAATCGAAGGAAAAAATAGGAGAATCGAAGACCGGGATATTTAAGAAGAAAGATGAAGAACCGGTAACCTGCCAGGCCACCCCGCGTTTTACCTTTCCAGGAGGCCATTAGTTTTTAGAATGTTCGAGGATGAAGTTGTAGAGGTCTTCCAGTTTTTTAATCTTTATCATCTGTTCACTGGTAACCTTAAGGCCAAAATCTCTTTCAATGATCACAGCGATATCAACAAAATCGAGGCTTTCAATATCAAGGTCTTCCTTCATCAAAGCCTTAGGATTTAATTGTACTTCTTCCAGTTCGAATTCATCGATTAAAAAATCATTCACCTTCACTACCACTTCGTCTCTGCTCATATCCTTTGAAAATTCGAGGATGCAAATTTAACACTAATTTTTAATCAACGTCAATTCAAATAAAATGTTCAGGCCTGACTACAATTTTTTAATAATGAGTGATGAATTCGTTCCACCGAAACCAAATGAATTGGAAAG